>DALYIW010000023.1:52034-54186 GCA_031970155.1 Coleofasciculaceae cyanobacterium CTOTU46601
GGCAAAAAAATTGCAGTCTTAGGTTCTAGAGCAACTGGCAAGACTACACTCCTTAAATACATAACGATAGGTAACTTGATCGAAAGATATAATCAAACTGTTACTCCTAAAGACACAGAGAAGCGACGTTTCAAGCTTGATGAGATAGACATCAAGGTTAAGAAAACTAGAGATGTGGGGGGTGGCAAGGAGGACTACTTAGCGTGGAAGCAGCTTTTCATGGAATCTGATTTAGTCTTCTACCTTGTGAGAGCCGATAAGCTTTTAAAACGGGACTTGAAGACAGAGCAACGGGTCGAAGCTGATCTGAATCATATCCGTGGCTGGATTCAGCAGTCAAAATCGGCACAACAGGTGTTTATCATCGGCACTCACTGCGATCTCGATCCTGAGTTTAGAAATATTAAACCAAATAACGTAGGCGACTATGTGGATCGATTCAGGCAACTACCATCAGTGACAAAAATGACTGTACTTGCCAGTAACGTCCGTCCAGTCAATGTGGTGATTGGAAGCCTTGAAAACGAACAATCAGCCAATCAACTCGTCAGCCAAATTTTCCAGCAGGTATTGAAATAATGGAAAGGATTAAACTTTCGTTTCGAGCGCAGAGCCTTGACAACACGAGTGATGACAAAATTGTAAAGGATGGTAAAGTTCTTGACGCATCCGAGGAGATGGAACGGCAGAAGGTCGTATCCAGAATTTATCGTGTCGTTTCCAATAAGACCGAGGTACTGTCAGAGCCAAATATAACCATCTACCGTAGAGAGTCAGATTTCGTCGTTGAAGCAGTTCCGGATAAACGTGATTCCATAGATCGGGGAGCGCCTATTGTGATTTACGGGAAGTTACCACAAGAGTGGTCAGAAGATTGGGGTTCTCACGTTCGTTCCCAAATCAAAGACTTTGCCAAGAACATTAACCGAACGCTTGACGATAAGGCGCTAGACGCTATTGAAGCTGGCTTGGAGGATGCTTACAAAAAAAAACAAAGAACGGAATCTTTGAAAAACTTGTTAATGCACTTAGGAATCGCGGTAACAATGCCATTGCTGCTGGGGTGGATACTCCAACAACAAGTCCCCCTTCTAGTCCAGCAACAAGTGACAAAGCCGAGTCCGCAACAAGTGACAAAGCCGAGTCCGCAACAAGTCACTCCAACGATTCCCCAGCCAGTCCAACCACAAGTCACCCTAGTAAGTCTGCAACAAGTCATTCAGACCTTGATTATGCAAATAGCAGGGTTGATAGCGATAAACAATACTTTGATGCTGATTCTACCGAAACTCTCGATCGCCTCGCTCCTAAATCGTCAAGACAGGATGGAAAACTAACAATTAGTAAACCGATTCAACAATTAGACTCCAAGGACAAAAAAATGGATTTCAATTCCCTTCCGCAAGAGCCGGAAAAGCGCCGTGTCATTATGGTTCTTCCGAGTTATGAATTGGAGCAACTTAAATATGAGTCTGGGGTTCTGAACTTCTCCTAAACAGACAAGTCTCTTTTGTGGATGCTTCTGCTACAGAAAATAGCCCCCTTGTGGAAAAACTGAGGGACAGTAATCTTCTTGACTCAGGAAGCGTTCTGATCCAGAATCCCTATGATCCTTCAGACTATGCGGATATTGTTGATGCATCCTACACCTTCGCGCAGGCGAAGTGTATTCATTTCGCAAACCTCTGCGGTCTGCTCGCTGCGCGGAAGGTTTCTGTGGAACAGATAGAGATGAAAACTACCGATGGTAAGTCGAACTTCTCCGGTAACATTAATAGTCCTTATGGGGGGGGCGGTGCTGATGTGGAAAGTAGTGTCTGGGAGCGAATGAAGACAGCAATAGCACTTGATGATGAATACGATGAAGGATCGGCAAACATTGACGAGGCGGAGAAATATCTAAGAAAGAACCAGTGCCTCAGCGATCCTATTATGAAAGGTCTCCTCGAGCTGCGGAAGAGTGGAATTCCCATAAAGAAACGCAACTTTGCCTTGAGTGTGAGCAAGGATTCTCAGAAAAATTTAAACGTGGCATTTTGCCTGAATCTTCCGGTGTACGCCGACCTAAAGGGGAAGATCGAGCAAATCAAAAAAGAGTCCTACCAAAGCTTCGTAGAAGCTGAGAGCCACCGTCATTCATGGGGTGGGTGAA
>DALYIW010000024.1:0-48866 GCA_031970155.1 Coleofasciculaceae cyanobacterium CTOTU46601
TGGGAATGGGGGTGGTGCTAGCCAATAACAGTCCCATGAGGAAGGTTAAAGTGCGATCGCCTTTTCGGGATTTATCTGGAATCATGACAGTTAGTAGAGCAAGTTAAGTGTTGGAGGAAAAAAGTTGCCTATATTAGATCTCTTGCAAAAGCCAATTGTTATGACGTAGCAGTACTACGTATCTCTCCGGGCTTTGCCACTTATGCAAGAAATCTATTCTTATCTATGTGAATTCCTAAAAACCAAAATCCACACCCATTTACCCCATCAAACGCAACGGCATTCCTTCCGTTACCGCTTTCTCAACCGTTGCCTGTGCCACCAACCCATCACGAGAAACAACCTTCACCTGTCCTGTCCCCTTAATTGCAGTAAAAACCGTTCCCACCTCCACCATTCGCAAATCAACACCCCCTAACCACAACTGAGCATTATTCCCACTCACTCGCATCACCACCGCCTGTGCTGGAGACTGAGGAGAATTAATAAAAAATGGCGATCGCTGTTGATACCCACTCCCCACCTTCACTTCATAACGAGGCAATTGGTTAAATTGCTGCGGGATTTCTGGGAGAATCTTCTGGACTATCTGCTCAATATTGCTATCTTCCTGCCAAAGACAATGAGTCAGTAAATAACTAAATATTCCTGCTTTAAAGCCATTAATATTCACTTCTCGCGCCAGTTGATTAGGCGCAGTCGCCGCTAAAACTACACCTTTTGCAACCCCTGCACGGTAGCCTCGAACAAAGTCTTCTGGCGACATTTTTAACTGAGATAACCACTGTTGCTGGTAAGTTTTTTCATTAGAAGAAACTAAAACATTCTTGCCCCCATCGCGGGCACGTACCCGCGCTTCTCTAGTCGCCCCACCAGAAAAACAACTATCTAAAACAACCGTGACATTTTCAGATTTCAGGGCAGACATCAGCAAAAATAAAGTATGCCCCATAATGTCTTGTACAGACCCTCCAACGTTTGGATATCCAGCAGGTAAGTTACTATCCACGGGTACAAATGTTCCGTTTAGTCCTTGGTCTTGACCTCGCTCAACAACAATCGGGTTAGGGTCAAAGATGCGCGAACCATGTCCGGAATAGTGATAAACCACCACATCTCCCGGTTTAGCTTGTTTAATTAAATGTTCTTCAAACGCTGTTAAAATCCCTTCTCGTGTCGCTTCTGTATCGGGCAAAACCAGAATATCTTTAGGATTAAACCCAAAGCGATAAATCAGCAGATTTCGTTGCAAGTCTACATCGTTGAGGCATCCTTCTAGAGGTTGCGAGGCGTATTTATTAATACCAACGATTAACGCCAGTTTGCGAGGCGTACTTTGAGCAAGGACTTGACCATATCGTTGGGCTTGCCGTTGGCATAATAGCTGATTGATTCCAATGCCTGCTAGTGCTGAACCTGTGAATTGCAGGAAATGACGACGAGTAGTGCGGGTCATAGTGAGCTAATTTGAAGATTTAGAGTTCGTCTTAGAGCCACAACGAGGAAATTGGTTGTAGCGGACATCTCTCTCTAGTCAGATTTATGCCTAATCTAACAGACACAGGATTTACGCATGGACACCACATATTGTAGGGGCGAACGGCCGTTCGCCCCTACAAATGGCATTTCAAAAGGAAATTTGCGTAAGTTCTGAGACAAATAGAGTTCAACGAGAGCATCCCAATGCAAGCAAATACATCTTCTCGTAGGGCTGGCGACATGAGTAGCCACAGCTAAAGGGCGGGCAGGATGCCCACCCCACAAAAACACATTTTCTGCAAAACATTGGCTAATAGCAGGTAAGAAAAAACAAAGGGTATTACCGAGGCATTTCATATTTTGAGGAACCAGTGACGGCGATACATCCCATAAAGAATCACCCACCAGAATGACACCATCACGATCGCAAACAGCAAAGAACCATTAAGCGCACCCGCCCAAGATCGAAAAAGGTGTTCATAAATCCAAGCATAAGTTGTCTCACTGCCAACCTTAGTTTTCAGCAAGATTCGTGCAAACAATCCAGAAGCGACAAACAAAAAAATTGCATTCAACCCCATGACTTCAAGTGGCAATCCCCAGCGTTTCTTACCTCGCACTTCAATCAACTCGTAACACAAAGCCAACACTAAAATTGCCCAACCCGCTGTAAAGACAACATAAGAACTAGTCCACAGTTGTTTATTAATAGGAAATAAAAATCCCCACAATCGTCCAATAATCAAACAAATTAAACCGAAGATAGCAAGATTGATACTGGTGCGGCTTTTGATTGGTGATTTTCGCAACCAATCACCTGTAAAATAACCCGCGAGGACAGTAACTACTGCTGGCAGTGTACTAAATAAACCTTCCGGGTCAAAGGAACCACCACGATACAGGTGTGATTTTCCTAAGACTATCTGATCGATGTAACCTCCCAAATTGCCTTCAGGAGTAAGGTTGCCTGCGCCGTAACCAGGAACAGGAATCAGTTGCATTGCCCCCCAGTACCCAATTAGCAAGACTCCTGCCAATATCCACAACCAACGACGCTGAAGATTGAGGACGGCTACTGCTGCTAATACGTAAGCTAGACTGATGCGCTGCAATACCCCCATAATCCGTAAAGTGCTAAAGTTTATAGGCTTACCTGCGATCGCCCAATCTAAAAACAAGGAAAACAAGGCTAGCAGCAAACCCAAAGCAAATAGCACCACTCCCCGACGGAGGATACGCCAATACACAGCAGCAGTGGGGCGATTCTCTGGGGTGTACTTAGCAAAGGAAAAAGGCATAGCGACACCAACAATGAACAAAAAGAACGGAAAAACCAGATCAGTTGGTGTGCAGCCATGCCACTCGGCGTGTTCTAGAGGAGGATAGATATGATCCCAGCTACCGGGATTGTTAACCAAAATCATCGATGCGATCGCAATTCCCCTGAATACATCCAGAGAAACAAGGCGATGGGATGATGTAGAGTCTTTTTTCAATGGTTCAGGTGCAAAATACTATAGTTTATCTGTTGCCGATTCTGTCAGAATTCTTGTGAATATCAAAGCGATTTTTCTCAGTGGATTGTTACTGCTTGCTACTCCCTCTGTTCAAGCGATTGACCCCCCACCTACTCCAGAAAATACTATCCCACCATCGCCCACTAGAGAATTCCGAGGGGTTTGGATTGCTACTGTACTCAATACTGATTGGCCCTCTAAACCCGGATTAACCACCGACCAACAAAAGGCAGAATTAATTGCAATGCTCGACCGAGCAGTACAATTAAACTTCAACGCGGTCATTTTCCAAGTACGCCCTGCCTGTGATGCCTTGTACTTCTCTCCCTACGAACCTTGGTCAGAGTCTATAACAGGACAAATGGGTAAAGCACCTTCACCCGATTATGACCCTTTAGGTTTTGCACTGGAAGAAGCGCACAAAAGAGGCTTAGAGTTACACGCTTGGTTTAATCCCTATCGCGCCTATCATGCCAAATCAACCTCCCCAATTTCTGCTAACCACATCAGCAAAACCCAACCAGAGTTAGTCAAGCAGTATGGTAAGTTTCTCTGGTTAGATCCTGGAGAACAGGCTGTTCAGGACTACTCGATCAAAGTAATTATGGATGTCGTCCGCCGCTACGATATTGATGGCGTTCACATTGACGACTATTTCTATCCTTACCCCCAGCGCGACGCACAGAATCAGCTTATTGACTTCCCTGATGAACCGAGTTGGCAAAAATATCTGCAATCAGGAGGAACCAAAAGCCGCAATGACTGGCGCAGAGAAAATATTAATACATTTGTTGAGCGTTTATATCGAACGATTAAATCCTACAGACCTTCGGTAAAATTTGGTATTAGCCCCTTTGGAATTTGGCAAACTGGCTATCCCAAACAGATTGTAAGTGTAGATAATTCATCAACTTTCAACCCTTACGATCAGATATATGCCGATTCGCGAAAATGGTTAATGGAAGGCTGGTTAGATTACTTAGCCCCACAACTTTACTGGAGAATTGAACAGCGTCAACAAAGTTATCCCGTTTTGCTGAATTGGTGGTTAGAACAAAACATCAAAGGTAGGCATATTTGGCCGGGAAATTTTACTAGTCGTGTAGCTGATGGCAGTTCCACAGCTTGGCCAGCTAGCGAGATACTTAATCAAATTAAGGCAACGCGAGATGCTTCCGGTGCTCAGGGAAACATTCACTTCAGCATGAAACCCTTGATACAGAATCGTGGCGGGATTTCGGAGTTGTTAACAAAGGATGTTTATACCGATCCAGCTTTGGTACCAGCGTCACCGTGGTTGGATAATACACCACCTGGTAGACCTGAATTAAGTATTCAAAAAGATGCCAATTCCAATCCAATTCAACTCAACTGGAAACCCACAGGTAATAAAAAAGTTTGGTTATGGGTTGTGCAGACTAAAACGGGGGGTGAATGGACTCTAAATATATTACCCAATCGGCAAACTTCAGCTGCACTAGCGAATACTCCGTTTGAAAGTGTTGCTGTTTCTGCTGTGACTCGTGATGGGATTCAAGGTGCGATCGCTATTGTAAAAGTCAAATAACATAATTACCAAAATAGTTTTGAATGTTGAGGGATGAGGGATGAGGGATGAGGGATGAGGGATGAGGGATGATAGCGCAGCGGGACGTTAGCCCGGGATAAAAAACTTTGGGTACAAGCCCCTATATTTAACTAGGTTGAACAAAAGAAATCTTCTAGATTTCAAGCACTATTATCTGTGAGACCATCCATCCTTCATCCTTTATCCTTCCATAGTGACAGCTATCTTGGCGGTGGAAAGAAAAGAATCGGATACCAACTGCGGCGCATCAACTCTCCAGCAAAGCTACCAACAGGCAACTCAAGAAACTTTCCTAGGTGATCGGAGGCTGTAGCGATCGCACTAATATCATATTCAGCTGCTGCTGCCAAAATCTCTACAAAGGGGTCTCCCAATCGTACCTCTGTATTAACTTGCAAACCCAGCTGTTCTAACTCAGCTTTAATCGGTTCTAGCTTTTGTTGAGCTTCTCGTAGCTTGTAATCTTTGGGTATTGCTTTGCGCCCTCCTTCTTCAACAACCCACATCAGTAGACACTCTTTGAGAGAATTATCCGGTCGCTTCTGGGCGTACTCCTTGATTTTTTGTACAAGATATTTAGAAGCGTTACTGTCGTTGTAGGGAATTAGCAAGTGCTGGAACAGATGCTGGCAACGCAGATTTAGTTCTTCGCGGGTGTAAGTACAAATGAGTTGCGATCGCAAAATCAGCAATGGTGTCGCGCAAGCTTTCGTCAATCCTACCGCCGTACTACCAAACAGCTTTTCTTGCAACAAGCTCTGAATCGGCATCCCTATAATAATCAGATCTACCTGATTGGTTTTTGCCACCTTTGGGATCGTATCTACCGGACGCCCTGAAGGAACTTCTATCTTAACGTCCACTCCATCAGGTAATGTTTTAATCCGCTTTTGGAAGCGTTGCTGTGCCTTGTCAATTGCTCCTTGGTCTATGCGAGGAATTTCTCCCCCTTCCCATAAGGGAACACTATGCAAAAAGATGAGCTTTTTTATGCCACCAGCAGTCAAACTGGGCACAACCTCTGAAAGCCGGTCCAAACAGTCAGCAAAATCTGTGCAAATTAAACAATGCTGAAACATAGGCAGGTAAGAGTTCTTTTTCTCACACTACCATTTCACCTCAAATCCGAATGAATCTTTATAAAGAAACTTTTTTGTGCCCTAAACTGACTTGATGCGGTTTGTCAGCCAACACATGCTCTCGCTACGTTCAATTGAAAAACTTCAGACGTTCTTTTTTAGAAATGCCGCACTTCGGTCAATGTGTCTACTTCAGCAGACTGCGCTCTTTACCAAAGATTCTGGAAAATACCCAAATACACTTAGATCAAACTTGACGAGCCAATTGGCGAAATTGCCTTAGAGTTGACGCCCCAGCATCCCCAGCTCCTTTCCGCGGTGGAACTTAGCAAGAGACGGAGGTCGCCCACTACAGTTAGGGCTACTCTATCCCTCAAACTGAGGGCTAGACCCTAGTCCCCACTCGTGCTTCAGAAACTCTTTGTACATGTTTTCCCGCATCATCATTTGCTCATAGAGCTTGACGAGAAAGTCTTGAGCTTGCTCACGGCTCATTTTTTCTACTTGAGTTTGGAAGGAACGAATGTTGAATTGTTGTTCCAGAGACAGTTCCATGGGTTTATCAGACATAGCTAACTCCTAAATAAACAGAAGGTAGATTTTGGTTACAGATGCCCTGATTGAGTGAGGGCTTGGTTTGTGGTCAGCCAATCAGCCGTTACTCTTGTGTTATTAAAAATAGTAACAACTGTTTGACAAAATGCCCATACCTCTAAATGGGTACCCTTCTTGAACCTAAAGATAGAAAATTGTTCTCGAAAGTTCCTGGGCTTGTGGAATTTTTATCAGGTTGTCACGGGTCAAACTGTTCATTCCGAACAATTTTCATGAGTAGATCTACTCATAACGAGTACCAGTGAAGGTTTTACCAAGATATTTCCTACAACTTATGTTCGTCAAAACTTTGCATAAATCCTGATAAAAATGAAGATTTAAACAAGGTTCACACAAACATCTAGACAGGAAATTGTTAAGTAGGATACAAAGTGATGATGATAGTAAAGATAACTTCTAAAATTTAGTCCAACTTGAAATGATGGCACGGTCTTCTCAGGTACATTTTTTAATTAAAGTTAACGATCTTAGCTTACAATTGACCGACTCTTTTCAATGAATGTCGGACTAAGAAGGGTTTGAAGAGCTTCGTCAATCAGTAAACTAAGAACACTGGTCAAAACAGATGCATTTGGTAAAACTGGGTATTGTTGCCAAAGTGCGACCCGTGGATTGGTAGACGAAGTTTTTCCTAGCAAACAAGTTTCACTCAGTGATGTTTAAGCAGTTGGATGGGAGATCCAGCTGCTTTTTCTTTGAGAGGGAGTCGGGAGTCGGGAGTCGGGAGTCGGTGTTGGTGTCAAATTGAAGGAGAAAACTAAGGGAGACAAGGAGGACAAGGGGAGGCAAAGGCTGAAAATTACTCTCTCCTGACTCCTGACTTTTATTTTCAAGTTAGGCACCATGAACTCTTATCTCACCACGAAAGAATGAAAATTCTCTTGCCCGACTCCCGACTCCCTACTCCCTACTCCCTATTTTCAAGTTAGACACCATGATCTCTTATCTCACAACGCAGGAATGAAAATTCCTCTTCCCCAACTCCCGACTCCCGACTCCCGACTCCCTATTTTCAGATTAGGCCTATTACTCGAGCGACTTGCTCTGTGTGCCAGAGGTTCCTAGCTAAAATGGGGCTATGTCTCAATCCTCCCCTACCAACCACACCTCTACTTCTGCCGACTCTTCAGCAGAATCGCGACCTCTGTTTATCCTAGTTGACGGTCATTCTTTAGCCTTTCGCTCCTACTTTGCCTTCGCTAAAGGGCGAGATGGGGGATTGAAGACTAAGACGGGAATTCCTACGAGTGTCTGTTTTGGCTTTCTCAAGTCCCTCTTAGAGGTGATGGGATCAGAACAACCTCAGTCGATGGCAGTGGCTTTTGACCTTGGGTTGCCTACGTTTCGCCACGAAGCTGATGATACCTATAAAGCAGACCGACCTGGGACGCCTGAAGACTTTGTTCCTGATTTGAAAAATCTTCAGGAGTTGCTGCAAGCGTTTAATCTGCCAGTGCTGACGTCTCCTGGATATGAGGCGGATGATGTTTTGGCGACGTTGGCGAAGAAAGGAAGTGAGGCAGGTTATCGGGTCAAAATTTTAACAGGCGATCGCGATTTATTTCAGCTAGTCGATCCCCAACAAGAAATCACTGTTCTATATCTAAGCACTGACTTCTTAAAGCGTGGTCGTTCCACCGGCCCAACCGAATTTGGCCCAGAACAAGTCAAAGAAAAACTCGGCATTTCACCCGCACAGGTAGTAGATTACAAAGCCCTCTGTGGTGACAAATCAGACAATATTCCTGGAGTCAAAGGAATTGGAGAGAAAACAGCCGTCCAGCTACTAGAACGTTATGGCACCCTAGAGGGAATTTACGCCTCTCTAGACGAGATTAAAGGCGCTACCAAGACAAAGCTAGAAACTGGCAAACAAGACGCTGAACATTCCCGCTACCTCGCCCAACTAGCATTTGATGCCCCTGTAGACATTGATCTAGAAGACGGCAAGCTAACGGGATTTGATACACAGGTTCTGAAACCCCTGTTAGAGAAGTTAGAATTTCAGACGTTTTTAGGCAAAATTGACCAACTTCAGCAGATATTTGGTGGCAGAACCGTTGAAGAGGCAGAAAATCCTGTAGAAACACAGCCGGACGCGCCGCCACAACCGGACTCTGTAGAAACTAAACCTGCCGCACCACCACTAGAAACCGAAGATGGTGATTTGTGGTTTTTCAGTGCAGCTGACACCGAAGCTGCCCAGCAGCAGCAATCTTCACCAGCTGAGTTTCAACCCAACATTATTGATACATCAGAAAAACTCACTCAGTTAGTACAGCAACTACAACAATGTACTGACCCAGAAATCCCTGTTGCTTGGGACACAGAAACCAGTGATTTAGAGCCACGGGATGCTCAGTTAGTAGGAATTGGCTGCTGCTTTGCACCCCCACAGCCTGCTCTGGGTAAGGGCGGGACTAAAAGGGAGGGTGGCAAAGACGAAGTTCAGCCATTAGAGGTCGAAGTTGCCTATATTCCTATTGGTCACAAAGATGGCGGCAACTTGGATAAAGACACAGTGCTAGAAGCTTTGCGCCCAATTCTAGAAAGTGCTGACTATCCCAAAGCCTTGCAGAATGCTAAATTTGACCGCTTAGTGTTGCGCTGTCAGGGCATTAAGCTAGCAGGAGTCGTATTTGACACAATGCTAGCCAGTTACCTGCTAGACCCAGAAGGCACCCATAACCTTAGTGATTTAGCTTTGAGATACTTGGGGTTAACTGCCAAAAGTTACAGCGACTTGGTGCCGAAGGGCAAGACAATGGGTGACTTGGATATCCAGACGGTTGCAGATTACTGTGGCATGGATGTCTACAGCACCTTTGGTCTAGTGGCGAAACTTCGCGAGGAACTGGAGAAAATCCCTGTTTTGCACAAGCTGTTGTTGGACGTGGAACAGCCTCTAGAGCCAGTTTTAGCCCAGATGGAATTTCAGGGAATCCGTATTGACCAAGCTTATCTCAAGCAGCTTTCGCAACAGCTAGAAAAGGATTTAGAGAAACTTGAGACTGATGCCTACGCTGCTGCTGGTGAGAAATTTAGCTTAAGTTCTCCTAAACAGTTGAGCGAGTTGCTGTTTGAAAAACTCAATTTAGACCGCAGGAAGTCACGCAAAATTAAAACAGGTTACTCTACTGATGCTGCAACCTTAGAAAAGCTGCAAGGTGACCATCCTGTCGTAGATCAGATTTTGGAACACCGCACTCTGTCTAAGTTGAAGTCAACTTATGTGGATGCGCTACCTAAGCTAGTACGTCCAGATACCCATCGAGTGCATACGAATTTTAACCAGACGGGGACATCTACTGGGCGGCTGTCTTCTTCTGATCCCAATTTGCAGAATATTCCTATCCGTACGGCTTTTAGTCGCCAGATTCGCAAAGCATTTATACCAGAACCAGGTTGGTTGATGGTGGCAGCTGACTATTCTCAAATTGAGTTACGGATTTTGGCACACCTTACTCAAGAGCCGATTTTAGTTGAAACGTATCAAAACAATCAGGATATCCACACGGTAACGGCACGGTTGCTGTTTGAGAGGGACACGGTAACGCCAGATGAGCGACGTTTAGGTAAAACGATTAACTTTGGCGTGATTTATGGGATGGGGGCGCAGCGATTTGCCAGGGAAGCTGGGGTAAGTGCTGTACAAGGGAAGAAGTTTATTGAGCGGTTTAACCAGCGTTATCCTAAGGTGTTTGAGTATTTGGAGCAGATGAAGCAGGAAGCGATCGCACAAGGTTACGTCGAAACCATTCTAGGACGCCGCCGCTACTTTAAATTCAACAGCAACAGTCTCCTCAAGTACAAAGGCAACAACCCCAAAGATATTGACCTCGATAAGCTCAAAGGGTTGGATCAATATGATGCGGGTTTGCTACGTGCCGCTGCTAACGCCCCAATCCAAGGTGCTAGCGCCGATATCATCAAGATTGCCATGGTGAGGATGCAGGAACTATTGCAGAACTATCAGGCGCGTTTATTATTACAAGTTCACGATGAATTAGTGTTTGAAGTTCCTCCACAGGAGTGGGAAGAATTGCAGCCTAAAATTCGGGCAACGATGGAATCAGCTGTTGAGCTCAGTGTGCCTCTAGTTGTTGATGTCCGTGCAGGGCAAAATTGGATGGAAACGAAGTAGAACAAACGTAGTTAAAGACGATGCCACCGATCTAACGAGGATAATGAGGCGCTACCTTAGTCAAATCTTTACCTAATTTGAAACGTTCTTCATTGAAACTTCACTGTGCGCCTCTGAATTTAAAACTAATCTTAGTATTAGATACTCAGTTTAGCCAGTACGAGTAGGAGAACCTTCTCCTGGGATCACATTAAAATTAGCGTTATGTATCCCATTATACAATCAATGAGTGAAATAGCGCTACAAACGAAAAATTATTTTAAGTTTTGATGATCCAGACTGTAGAACTGGTACAAAACAGGGGTCTATCGGCTCTTTGAAGCCAGGTTACATCATTGGTGAACATACGAACAAATTGATGAGGCGACAAATAGCATCATCAACTGTTTACCAAAGTCCATTCACGAGTTAGCATTACGGGGTGTCTCAAAAACTTATGCAATCTTCTCAAATTGACTTTCAAAAACTTCCAATTCAGCAAATAGCCGCTCGCATTATTGATTCTCGTCAAATTACCCGCGTTGATCAGAATATATTAATGTCAGCCCTATTCTCTAAAGACTCCCTATCACAAGAAGAGCAAAACCTGGTTCAACAAATTTATAAAGACTTGAAGCTTGGATTGATCAGAGTGATTTAATCAATCAGCTGATTGCTCAGTCGGTGGTTGAACTGAGGGCTAGCTAGAAATGCGATCGCATCTTCTTGCCCACTCCGTTCGGACTTCGGCGCGAGCCCGGTTCCTGAGCTTGCCGAAAGGCAGTCGAACGCTGACGCCCAAGAAAGCCCGACTCCCGACTCCCAACTCCCAACTCCCTATTTTCAAATTAGTACTACCTCGAAAATGATGCAAACTCTCAGTTTAAACTGTGCTTCGTAGCATTTCTAATTCTTCTCGTAGAGACAAAGGTTGATATCCTAAAGCAAAAGCCATTGAGCTATCTAAAGAAACATCAGCTGGCCTGGGTGCAGCCATTTGAACGTCTTTTTGTTGGCAAGCTTTCAGCTTTTCTTGAGGAAGTTCAAGTACCTCTGCCATCAACTGACCAAAATCATAGCGCGACACTCGCTCTTTACCACCTAGGTGAAGAAGTCCCTCGACTTTTTCCAAAGCCAATAAAAGTCCATTGGCCGCTGTTTTTCCGCTGACAGGCGTTCTGAACTCATCTGTAAACAAACTTAGCTCTTTGCCTTCTCTAAGTGTCTTGATGAACGGTTGGATAAAGCTAGTAGCACCTTGGGCCCAACCAAACATTAAAGGCATTCGGCAAATGGCAGTTTTAGGATAACGTGAGAGCATTCCTTGTTCAGCCTTGACTTTTTGTTCGCCATAATGATTTACAGGACACACTGGATCAGTTTCTCGATAAGGAGAGTTTAGACCATCAAAAACGAGGTCAGTTGAAGTAAATACGCAAGGGATGGCGTAATCTGCACTTAAACCGGCAATATTCCAAGACGCTGTTACATTGATTGGATATGATTCGTTAGGGTAAGTTTGACAACTATTCGGATTAGATTGAGCGGCAGTATGGATGATTGCTGCTGGTTCAATGTCACTAAATAAGAGCTTGATTTCCTGAAAATCTTTTAAGTCAGCCTTAACAAGTGTTACCCCTGGAATCTCAACTGTATTTGAAAAGTAGGTTCCATAAACATTCCATTTTTCTTTAGCTAGCTGGCAAAGGTTCCATCCCAAAAAACCGCTAGCTCCTGTAATTAAGAGGTTGTTCATGATAATTTCCTAAAATCTCCCAAGTTTTTTAATCCTCTTCTCTACAGAAAGTGTTAGTTATTTGTTGTTTGTTGTTTGTTGTTTGCTTGCCCTGAGCTTGGTCGTTGGGTTGTTTGTTGTTTGGCTTGCCCGTTCGGCTGAGCTCACGGCCGAAGCCTGAGCGCGGTCGAAGGGTTGTTTGTTGTTTGTAATTTTTAACCAATAACCAATTACCAATAACAACGATTTTTTGTGATGTTTTACACAATTTGAATAAAATACTTACACAGGAATTACGCTAATTTCCTTTTGAACCGCCATTTTTAGGAGTTTTCCGCCCGTTCGACCCTACTATATGTGGTGTCCATGTGTACGTCCTGTTACAGAAGGGTACCCTTAGGGGTACTATCACAATTACTTTGAATCTTTCAAAATTAAGTATTAAAAATAAAAATCTCTCATCCTCTGACAAAGAAAGGATGAGGGATGAGGGATAAGGCATGAGGGTACAAACACCTTTATTTATGAAAAACAAAAGAAATCTTCAATCTTTCAAGCGCCATTATTGATTTATGAGGCTATTAGCCCATTCATCCCTCATCCTTCATCCCTCATCCTTCCAAATGACCCCTGATAGCTTTTAAAACAATGTGTCCTGTCGGTATTCGTACCAGTCGCTCAACTCAGATTCTAGAAACAAGTCAAGCAAAACTTTGGCTACTATTGGTAGGAGTAAACCAGTACCAGGATGAGCGACTGCCTTCTCTGCGCTACCCAGCTCTAGATTGTCAAAGTTTGGGAGAAGCCTTGGCAGGAGCTACACGAGAATTTGCTCACAAGCAGGCGAGGATTCACCACGATTTTGCCCCTCAGCTGCCCCAGCAATCAAGTGTTCGTGCAAATCTCAAGCAAATTGCTGCTGCGGCTAAACCTCAAGACACTATCCTATTTTATTTTTCTGGACACGGGATACTAGAGCTGAGTAGTCAGCAAGCCGTCCTTTGTCTTGCAGATACCAACATAGATGACTTGCTTGATACAGGTCTCCCTTTACAGGACGTTTTGCAGCTGTTGGGCAATAGTGCCGCTCATCAGCAATTAGTATGGCTGGATGCTTGTCATAGCGGCGGTATGTCACTTGTCGAAGCAAGACCGCAAACGGCAGGAGAACTTGTACTTAATCCAACGCCTCAGCTAGTAGAAGTATTGCAGCAACGCGCTCAAAAGAGCAAAGGATTTTATGCGTTGCTTTCTTGTGACCAAGGGCAGCAATCTTGGGAGTTTCCTGAACTAGGACACGGGGTATTTACTTACTATTTAATGCGCGGGTTACATGGTGAGGCTGCTGATTCACAGGGCCTCATTGAGGCGGATGGGCTTTACCGATATGTCTATCATCAAACGCTGCAATATATTGATAAAACAAATCAGCAACTACGGCTAATTAATCAGCAGCGCTTGAGTCGAGGAGAAACTTGGCTCTACCCAGAATACCCGTTACAAACGCCAAAACGAATTGTTGAAGGAGTTGGAGAACTGATTTTAGGGAGGAGGCCTGATCAAGATGTTGAATCTAAGCATCCGAGAGTAGCGCTAGTCGTCGAGGGACTATCAGGCACTCAGACGACTCTGAGATTGAGCAAACTACTTAACAGTTCCGGAAGATTTGAGCTGGAGTATTGGCCTCGACCTGGAAAAGTTGCGTCTTCAGATGTGCGTGAGGCGATCGCACATAGCCTAGCACCAGAAGCGATCGCATTTCGACTGCAACCCCAAATAGAACCCGCCACTGTCTTACTTTACCTACGCGGCCTAATTGAAGAAACTGAAGCTGGAGAACCTGAGTTAATACTAGGTGAAGACATCCGGCTGTCGCGATCGTGGTTGAGACAACAGCTACGCCGTTCTAGCATCGCTCAACAAATCGTCATCCTAGATTGTCCTCTAGGAACAAAACGACAATCGCCTTCACTATTAGATTGGGTAGAAGACTTACAACTGGGTTCAGAGCGAGGACAGTGTTTAATCGCCGCCGCCTCCCCTGCAACAGAGCCAGAACGATTCACCCAAGCCTTGCTCGATACCTTGATGGCTGGCAATCAGCCAACTGGGCTATCTGTTGCCGGGTGGATTACTCAACTGCAAGTATATCTAGCAGGTAGCGGCATTCCACTTCACGTTTGGCTATCCGGAGCACAGGGAGTCCTTGAAGTCTTACCCTCAAAAAACGGCTCACGAGGCATCGAACCAACAGAAGAATTTGATTTAGGACTTTGCCCTTACATGGGGTTAAGTGCCTTCGGGGAGGAAGATGCTCAATACTTCTACGGGCGAGAATCCCTAACACAGCAGTTAATTAATCAGCTCTTGCATCGGTCATTTCTCGCTGTCGTCGGAGCCTCTGGAAGCGGTAAATCTTCAGTAGTGCAGGCTGGTTTAATCGCGCAACTACGGCAGGGTAAACAGTTGCCCACTAGTGAACAGTGGTGGGTTAAAAGCTTTCGCCCAGGCGCACATCCCCTTGAGGCTTTAGCGCGGCGGCTAGTAGATACGACCACGGAGAAGGAAAAAGCCAAAGAGCAGTTGCAAATAGAGGGGATGTTACACCAGGGAATAGAGGGCTTTGTCTACTGGGTGCGTAGCCGCCCTGAGCCAATGGTTGTTCTAGTAGTCGATCAGTTTGAGGAACTGTTCACCCTCGCTCCTGCTGAAGACACAGAGCGCTTTTTAAACCTGATTTTGGGGGCAGTGGAGTATGCTCAAGACCGATTTAAGTTAGTGATTACTTTGCGCGCTGACTTCATCGCCTCTTGTTTAGAGGTACCAGCACTCGCTAAGGCGTTACAGCAGTCGAGTGTGTTAGTCCCACCAAAACTTACCGAGGATGACTATCGCCGCGTTATTGTTAAGCCAGCTGAACAAGTTGGTCTCAAGGTGGAACCAGAACTGGTTGAAGTCCTTTTGCAGGAACTTTCTCAATCAGTGGGAGATTTGCCTGTGCTGGAATTTGTGTTAGAGCAGTTGTGGGAACAGCGCTTGCATGGAGAGTTGACGTTACAGGCTTATCAGCAAAAGCTTGGTGGAGTTAAAGGAGCATTACAACGCTCATGCCAAGCTGTTTACGAAGGTTTAGACTCTCAAGCACAAGATTGCGCTAAATGGATTTTTCTGTCGTTAACGCAGTTAGGCGAGGGCACAGAAGATACCCGACGACGAGTATTCAAGTCAGAGTTGATCGTTAAAAAATATCCAACTGCCTTGGTGGAAAGAACACTGCAAGCTTTAACGGCTGCCAAGTTAGTGGTGATGAACTTAGAAGAAGATAAGAGTACAGTTGGAACCAGTCGAGAGGCTCCAAGTACACCACTAGAATCAGAAGAACTGATG
This sequence comes from Coleofasciculaceae cyanobacterium CTOTU46601, assembly GCA_031970155.1. Taxonomy (GTDB): domain Bacteria; phylum Cyanobacteriota; class Cyanobacteriia; order Cyanobacteriales; family Coleofasciculaceae; genus DALYIW01. Next base: position 15,524 of record DALYIW010000024.1, read on the forward strand.
ATTGAAGCCATGAAGCAGGAAGTAACTGTAGAGGTGGCTCATGAAGTGTTGATTCGCCACTGGTCTACGTTACGTTGGTGGTTAGAGGAAAATCGGGCGCGTTTGCGATCGCATCGACAAATCCGTCAAGCTGCAATGCTCTGGAAACAAAGTGGAGAACAGTCTGATTTTTTACTGCAAGGTGTGCGACTGGCAGAAGCAGAAGAGATTTATATTAAGTACACTGATGAACTGTCTGAAGATGTTCAACGGTTCATTGAGGCTTGTTTAGAAGAGAGACAACGACAGCAACTCCAGGAAAAAAGGAGACTCAGACAAGCTCAAAGGGCTGTGGTAATTACTAGCGTTTTGGGCTTAGCCGCTTTGGGGTTTGGGGGGTTGGCTTACCAGCAAAGCCAAATGGCCCAGTTGAGAGAAATCGAGGCTTTAAACTCCTTATCAGAAAACTTTCTCTTGGCTAATCAACAGCTAGAAGCACTGATTACTAGTGTTAAGGCGGGAACAGAACTACAGAGAATGAGAGGGTTGAGTAAGGTAATTCCTCCTGGGATACCGGTAGCGATCGCAACTCAAACTGCACATACCTTACAACAGGCCGTTGATGGCACTCAAGAACAGAATCGCTTAATCGGCCATAGTTCTTGGGTAACTAACGTCAGATTCAGCCCAGATGGCCGGATGATTGTCTCAGCTAGTGCTGATGCAACGTTCAAACTCTGGAGTCGTGACGGCACGTTGTTGAAAACCATCCAGGGGCATAGCGATGGAGTCAATGACATCAGTTTCTCATCGGATAGTCAGACGATTGCTTCAGCTAGTACAGATAAAACCATCAAACTCTGGAGACGTAATGGTACGTTATTGAAAACACTCCAAGGACATAGGGCTAGTGTCAGTAGCGTGAGTTTCAGCCCTGATGGTCAGACCATTGTTTCAGCCAGTGATGACAAAACTATCAAACTCTGGAGACGTGATGGTACGTTATTGAAAACGCTCCCAGGGCATAAGGGTGGTATCAATAGTGTCAGTTTTTCACCCGATGGTCAGACTTTGATGTCTACTGGTGATGAGGGTACGATTAAGCTCTGGAGCAAGGATGGCCAGTTGCTCAGAACTCTGCAAGGGCACACTAATGAAGTTGGGGGTGCGAGTTTCAGCCCCAATGGACAAAAGATTGCCTCTGCCAGTGCTGACGGCACGATTAAACTCTGGAGTGTGGACAGTGGTCAATTGCTTTTAACCATCAGGGGACATAGTGCTGGGATTGAGGGGGTCAGTTTCAGTCCTAATGGCAGTATAATTGCGTCCGGGAGTGCGGACAAAACCATCAAACTCTGGAGTGCAGACAGTGGCTCGTTGCTAAAAACGCTGGCTGAGCATAAAGGTAGTGTCGGTAGCGTCAGTTTTAGCCCGGATGGATACACCCTGGCGTCGGGTAGCGATGATGGCACGATCAAACTCTGGAGTAGCGATGTAAGTTTGCCAAAAGTTCTGCGCGGCCATAGTCATGATGTTATTGGCATCAGCTTTAGTCCAGATGGACAGATGCTAGCTTCTGCAAGTGGCGATCGCACTATCAGACTTTGGAGACGCGATCGCACGTTACTAAAAATTCTCTCTGGGCATCAGCAGGAGGTAACCAGTGCTAAGTTTAGTCCCGATGGACAGATGCTGGCTTCGGCGAGTGGCGATCGCACCATCAAACTCTGGAATCGTGACGGCACCTTGTTGAAAACCCTCACCGGGCATCATTCTTGGGTAATGGGTATCAATTTCAGTCCCGATGGACAGATGCTAGCCTCTGCCAGTGCTGATCGCACCATCAAACTCTGGAGTCGTGACGGTACTTTGTTGAAAACCCTCACCGGGCATCGCTCTTGGGTGGCTGGTGTCAGTTTCAGTCCCGACAGTCAAATGCTAGCCTCCGCAAGTGCTGACGGTACCGTCAACCTCTGGAGACGTGACGGCACCTTGTTGAGAACCCTCACTGGGCATCGGGCTAGTGTATGGGGCGTGAGTTTCAGCCCCGACGGCAAAACCCTTGCCTCCGCTAGTCAAGACACAACCGTCAATCTCTGGAGTATTACCGGAACCTTACTCAGAACCTTCCGAGGGCATAGCCATGAAGTTAATAGCGTAAGTTTCAGCCCTGATGGTAAGATGCTTGCCTCTAGTAGCGACGACCACACCATTAAGCTTTGGAACGTTAGCAGTGGTACTCTGCTTAAAACCTTGCAAGGGCATAGTGGTAATGTCAGAAGCGTAAGTTTCAGCCCAGATGGCAAGACGCTTGCCTCCGCTAGTGCAGACAAAACCGTCAACCTCTGGAGTTTGGACGGTATAAAACTACAGACTATGAATTTAGATGCTTTACTATTGCGTGGTTGCAATCAGCTGCATGACTATTTGAAGACTAACTCTAAGGTCAGTAAAGAAGAGCGTCAACTATGTTCTGGTAGCTGAGATATTGCGGTTTTTAGTTGCATGTATGTAATTTGGCTTACGGCTCAAATCAGCGGTGGCAGATAACCTTGAACTTATCACCAGTGGCTTTCATCCGTCCGCTGCATTTGAATTGTTAGACTGAGCTGGGACTTTAACACAGACAGGACTTACGCAAATTGCTGATTTAAACGCTACTGCTAGTAGTAGGGTGGGCACTGCCCACCCTACATGTAGAGGTTCTGCGTAAGTCCTGACAGAGGTAGATATCAGGTCTTATTGTTAGACCCAACCTACAAGATTAGAATCATATTTTTCCTATTAACCGACAATTTCTATTTCTGGAGCCAAGTGCAAAAGGCGTTGAATTAAAGTTCCTGTTCCACAACCAAGATCTAAAATGCGTTCGTGAGAATTGAGGTCTAACTACTCATAATAAAATCGCGGCTTCCACTCAAAAGATTGCGCTTTGGGCGCTGTTATTTCTGTATCGCCAAGTGCTTTAAGTTGATTTACTCAATAACGTTTCCAATCAGCGGCAGCAGATATCTTTGAGTTCAGCACCAGCAGTTTTATCCGTCTGCTGCATTGGGATTATTCTGCCGCTGTAATCACTAAGATCATTAGGCAACCTGAAGTGTACTAGGCTCTGGGATAGTTTCGCCGTCGGCTTGCCAAGCTTCTAAGTACATTTCAATCACTTCTTCACCGTTATGAATTGCTTCCTCTCGATTTTTTCCATGAGTACAAGGCATCACAACTAAGTCAGCAAACTCTGGAATTGTGACCAAGAAAAGCTGATCTTCATCAGACCATTGAATAATCATGCTATATCGATTCATGAATCATCGCCCTCCTCTTTCAAGTCCTCTATTTCAGCAAGTAATTTTTCTAGTTGCTTCTCTAGATAGAGTGGCACATCATCTCCATCTTTGCCTGGGATTGTTAGTGTTTTTCTAAGGAGAGGATGCCGCCAGCGCTCATGGCTACCTTTTCCGCGCTTAGGCAAGTAAACAAAGCCTTCACGCGCAATCTGAGCTTTCAACTCTCGAATCTTCCTCGGCATTGATACTATCTGGGTGTTCTATCCTATTTTCTCTCTTAGCACTTACGCACTGTAACCCTCTTTGGTCACTTTGAGAAAATTGACGAATTTACGTTGTTTCAGCCCATGAAGAATCAAGCCAACGCTATGCTGTACCTATGCTCCAACGACTTGTTAGGCTGCGATCGCAGGGCCCTGCGATCGCACTATGATTATTCCGCAGTTACATACAACTACCTTTCCGGAGATGAGAAAGAGCTAACCTGACCCCAACAGCGACAGCGATCGCTATGCTGTAAGATAGCCTCTGTCCTTTCACGAGTGGAGAGTTGACACCCATGACCCAAAACCTCAACCCCACAACGTTGCCCCCTGCCTTTCCAGACCATACCCAACTCCCTGACTCCGACGGCACGTTTGTGAAAAACTTCCAAGAACATCCCCAAAGTATACTTCTCACCGACTCCTTAGTTAGATCCGTAAGCCGCTGCGATCGCACTGCGCTGCGCCATGTTGGATAAGCATCTACAACTCGTTGATCGTGACCAAGCCACCTTCTGTAAACTGAATCACCAGTTCTTGTTCACTTAGCAGAGCAGTTCCAATTAAAGGTCGTCGCCCTGTAGCAAATACACGAACATCTCGTTCCACGCCATCCCAAAGGATCGTTGCTTGATGAACGGGCAAGAAGACTGAACTGTTGTCTGCCAAGTTCGCAGGCAGGTTGTACAAGAATGGAAGCCTCATCAAATTTACTGCTTCTGGCGGTAGGCAAAGGTGATCGGTGAAGCCTGTATCGATGACAAACTCGATCGGGAAAGTTGCACCATTCACCAAAAGAAATGTTAGCGAGACGATCGCATGTCTATCAGTCACAATACCGGAAATCACTACTCACCCGCTCCATCACACCGCCAAAAGAAGCCGCTACATTGTAGCCAATGCGGATTCCAAAAAGTCTTGCATATGGGGACTTTGCCTGGAGGCTTTGCGCTGCTTGTATCCCAGTTTCATCAACTTCATAGTCACCTGTCTCAATGTTGATGATAACCATTTTGCCGATATTGTCTTCGGTTTCAACCTTTTGACGAATTTCGCCCTCATACATCTGGTAGGCACGTTTCGCAACTTCTTCACCGCTTAGCAGAATGGCTTGCATAGTCTGGCTCCCACTCTCAACTCTTCGAGTACCCCCATAATACCTTGCAAATTAACAGGGCGGGCAACGTCCGCATTATGATGGGATAAACGGTGCGTTACTTCGTTAACACACCGATTATTCCGCAGTGACATACAACTACCTTTCCGGAGATGAGAAAGAGCTAACCTGACTCCAACAGCGACAGCGATCGCTATGCTGTAAGATAGCCTCTGTCCTTTCACAAGTGGAGAGTTGAAACCCATGACCCAAAGCCTCAACCCCACAACGTTGCCCCCTGCTTTTCCCGACCATACCCAACTCCCTGACTCCGACGGCACGTTTGTGAAGAACTTCCAAGAACATCCCCAAAGTATACTTCTCACCGACTCCCTGGAAACCACACTGCAAACCCTCCATCCCGACGGACAGTATGCCATCGGGCAAGATTGTGGCATCTACTGGCGCGAAACTGAGCCTCCCGAACGCGGTGCCGAAGCGCCTGATTGGTTCTACGTCCCCAACGTTCCGCCTCTAGTCGATGGGGAAATTCGCCGCTCTTATGTGTTGTGGCGAGAGTATATTGTGCCACTGATTGCGATCGAGTTTGCCAGTGGGGATGGTTCGGAAGAACAAGACAACACCCCCTTATCTCGCTTACCAGAAGGGGTCAACCAGAAGCCGGGAAAATTTTGGGTTTACGAGCAGATTATCCGGATTCCCTACTACGCGATCTACATCATTAAAACCAGCGAATTGCAAGTCTATAACTGGGTGAATACTCGCTATCGCCGCCTAGAACCCAATGAACGCGGACATTACCCGATTGAACTCATGGGTGTAGAATTAGGTGTCTGGGAAGGCAGCTATCAAAATCAAACTCAGCAATGGTTGCGTTGGTGGGATAGCGAGGGGAATTTATTGCTGACAGGGAGCGAACAAGCCAAACTCGAACGCCTCCACACCGAACAGGAACGGCAACGGGCTGATGCTGAGCGAGAGCGGGCTGATGCTGAGCGAGAGCGGGCTGATGCTGAGCGAGAGCGGGCTGATCGAGAACAGCAACAGAAAGAGCGATTGGCAGCGTATTTGCGATCGCAGGGAGTCGATCCCAATCTCATTTGAGCGTTGGCGGTTGCTGTATTTTTCCAGGTAGTTCACTTAGTTGTTGCTTCAAATCAATGATGTATTCTAATAGCAAAATATGAGCTTTTTTGTAAATTGCCTTCGCTTACACTAAGCTGAAAACAAGGTTACAGATCAATCCAAATGCTCTATGCCTGAAGTAATTGAGATCCCGATTGAACTAGCCCGATTTCAACTTCCCCAAGCGGTTCAAGCACGCTTGCAATTTTTATTGGATTGCCAGGATGAGGGGAATACGCTATCTCAGGCAGAACGACAGGAAGCAGAGGGGCTTGTTGAGTTGGTAGAATTCCTGTCTTTGTTGCGTCTACGGTCAGCACGGGTAATGAAGCAAACGTAGATGACCACGATTAAAATTAAACTTATTGCATAAACGGCAAAGATTTAGGAGATAAATACTACAGCTATGTAGTAAAAATTGACTTTTGCAAGAGTCGTGTGATATATGCGCCCTCGTCAGAGCCTTGTGGAAATCTTTTCGACGTTCCTGCAATTTGAGGCGGACAGGTTCAGTAGCTGGGTGATTGACCCTAAACTACGTCGAAGTATGGAAAGTTGCCTTGCAAAGGTGCAACAGTCGGAAACTTCAGAAAGTTTTTGGGTGTTTTACTGGTACAAGGTTTGGCAATCACCGCCTGTCAGTCAGACGCAAAACACTACAACTGTAGCGCGATCGCATCTCACAGCATACTTACAAGAAGCCTGCTACTGGGCAACCCAAAAAACCATTGCGGCTCATGTTCAGATTCACAGCCAAGTATCTGATTGTTTTCAAATAGCGATCGCACAAATCGATAAAATCCTCAAAGGCTATAACCCCAACCAAGGCTTTTCTCTCAAAAATTATGCGAGCGCTATTTTCGGCGGGGTAATTCGAGATAACTTACGCCAGCGTGGAGAAGTTGATCTGTGTACTCCGTGGTCGATGTTACGAAAACTGAGTCATACGCGGTTGGTAGAGTCTTTACAATTAGCTGGGTTAACCGATGAAACCATTGCTAGCTACGTTCTAGCTTGGACTTGTTTCAAGACAATTTATGTACCAACGAAAATCTCTGTAACCCGCAAACTACCTAGACCCGATAACGCCACCTGGGAAGCGATCGCCTCTCTCTACAATACCCAACGACACCAACACCCCAATCTACCCAAAGCCGCCGTCAAGCCAGAAACCATTGAAAAGTGGTTGCTCAGTTGCGTGAAAGCCGCACGAGACTATCTCTATCCACCTGTTAGTTCCATCAACACTCCCGCGACTGGGCAAGAATTTGGAGAGTTGTTAGATATCTTGCCGGGAGACAAATCAGAATCCTTACTAACCGAACTGATTGCCCAAGAAGAAGAACAAAGTAGAAACGAAACGAAAGCTCAAATCCATGAGGTATTAGTCGCTGCCATCCAAAAGCTAGAGCCGCAAGCCCAAAAGATTTTGCCGTTGTACTATGGTCAAGGACTTACTCAAAAGCAGCTAGAGCAACAACTAGAAATCAAGCAGTACACCATTTCACGTCGGCTTACTCAATCACGGAAATCTTTGCTACTTACCCTAGCTCAGTGGAGTAGAGATACCCTGCATATTTCTCTGTCTTCAGACGTACTAAAAGATAGCAATCTATTCTTAGAGGAATGGCTACAACTGTACTACAGCCATCCTGACCAGAAGAGGTGAGGGGGAGAAGGGAGAAGGGGGTGAGAGGGTGAGGGGGTGAGGAGGTAATGCCCTCTTGGAAGTCGAAGGGAGCTTGCCTCGATGGTGAAGTTTCTTTCCCCATTGGAGAAGAAGGAGTTGATACTAAGTTGCGTTCAAAGATAGCATTTTCTCTCCCCCTGCTCCCCATGTTCCCCCTGCTCCCAAGAACTCTTGCTATCTACTACGTTTGAATGCAACTCGGTATGAGGAATTCTCCCACTCTCCCCCTCTCCCCCTCTCCCACTCACTTCTTGACGGTTTATCTCACCCGGAGTAGCCTTTATGACCTTCGACGCTGCCCAAGTCGCTTTTGCTGACCCGCTAGAGCTGTATTTGGAAATATCGCCAACGGCTCAGAATCAAGCTTGGCAGCAGAGCCAATCCTTTTCTACCGCCACTTCTCGCTACCAAGCTTATCTCAATCAACTTTGCCTTAGTGCTGTTTTGCCCTGGCTGCAAGAGGAGTACGAACAAAAAGCGCATCCTTGGCCTAGTACTCCTGCCTTACCTAGTTTCTGGGAGGTAGTAAATGGGACGGCAATTGCAATAGACATGACTCGATTCATCTTGCTTCCTAGCGAGACGATTGACTTAAGTGAGTTGCGGGTGCCCCAAGAATGGATAGATATACCGAGTTGGGCAGGGGATTATTACTTAGCAGTGCAAGTTGAACCGGATGATAGGTGGGTAAGAGTTTGGGGATATTCTACTCATCAGCAGCTGAAAATGAAAGGAAGTTATGAAGTAAGCGATCGCACCTATCATCTAACCTCAGATCACCTGATTCAAGACATCAATATTCTATGGGTAGCGCGTCAACTCTGCCCAGATGAAACCACTCGTCAAGCCATTACGCCTTTAACAACCTTGCCCCTAGTGCAAGCAGAAAACTTACTACAGCGTTTAGGTAATCCTGCCATTACTGAACCTCGATTGGCAGTGCCCTTTGAATTGTGGGGAGCATTGCTAGAACATGGAGGCACAAGAAAGCGCTTGTATGAACAGCGGATGGGGTTACCAGAACAGTGGTCTATCCAGAAGTGGCTGCGTACTGGAGTCTCAGACTTTGCCCAACAACTTAGCTGGGGACGGATTGAGTTTCAGCAAGGTTTTGTTGGAGTCAAAGGCACAGAATCAGCGGATGCTAAGGCTGTGCTGTCTCGTCAACTGCTCATCGCTGGTCAACAATACGAGTTGCGGGTGCTACCTCAAGGTAATTCACAAGAGCAGATTTGGCGCTTTGAATTACGGAATTCATCGACAGGTGGTCTAATTCCTGGTGGATTTAAACTAAAACTTTTAACCGAGGATTTACAAGCCTTTGAAAACAATGAAGATGTTGCCTTAACAGCACAAGAGCAGCTTTACATCGATGTGTCAGTTGCTCCTGGAGAAGGATTAGTGTGGGAGACCGAGCCGCTGCCGGAAAACTATGATATTGAGATTTTACGTTTTTAGCCCGCATTGGCCACCCTACGGTTAATGGTAATGATGCGAGGGTAGAATTTTGTAAAACTATTGTGATAGGGAATATTAACGCATCATGTTAAGAGAAGAAGCAATCTGGCTAGCAAATGTTATTTATTCGTTAGAGCCAGACCGTGTATTTCCTCTGCTGAATATTGGTAGTTCAACACAAGATTTTCGAGAAAAAGAACAACCTTGGATAGATGAAAACTTGTTCTTTCCTGCTCGAAAACTGGGTTACTCTGTTATTCATTTGGATATGAAAAATGATGTAGGTGTTGATATTGTAGGAGATTTATGTGATTCCAGTTTTTTAGAGAAACTTTCAGAGATGAATATCAAGTCTGTGTTGTGTTCTAACCTTCTTGAACATGTATTAAACAGAGAGAAAATATGTAGAAACATTAGCTCTATCATTCCTAGTGGCGGCTACATATTCATTACTGTTCCCTATAAGTTTCCCTATCATTGTGACCCAATAGATACGATGTTTAGACCTAATATAGATGAATTGAGTAAATTTTTTCCACAACATAAAATTTTGGATAGTGAAATTGTTGAAGGTGGGTTGTTAGTAAAATCAACTTCTATAGCGCCGATACTGTATGCGATCGCCATGTTCATTCGAGTCATGCTACCTATCTACCAACCCTTAAGGTGGTTAGATTCGGTTCGATATAGTTTTTGGCTGTTCAGAACTATTTCAGTCACCTGTGTTGTCTTAGAAAAAATGGAGAAGAAAAGCTCTACTTAGCCTTATAAGCACACAAACATCAGACTTTTTGCTGACCTTGCATTTTATTTGCCCTCAGTTTAGAAAACTGGGGCTATTGCATTCCAAGCCTGTCTGCACAGGCTATTAATCGTATCTTCATAGAAAAATGGCATAACTCTAAAAATCACTCCAACTCTTCCCATTCAAAAGACTTGCAAGCTCTTTCGAGTTCTTGCAGTTTTTGGCAATGTCCCAAAAATATTTATTAGAGCTATACATACCGCCTCTTTCTGTTTTTTTGAAGCTAGTTGATTCCCCTTTTTCCAAAAGAAATACTTGCAGAGCAACAGTTTTATTTTCATCTACTCTCAATTCTGACTTTCTGAGCCTGGCTTTTGCCTCAGAAATCAGCTTATCCGTATTAATCCACAATAGTTAGTCACCAAAGCTGGAGATTATGAAGAAATTGGTGTTCCGGAATACTGGATTGTTGATTACCTGGGATTAGGCGGTAGGCGATTTATTGGCAACCCCAAGCAACCTACTATCTCGGTTTATTCATTAGTTGAGGGTGAGTACCAGGTGAGTCAGTTTAGAGGTGCTGATTGCATTGAGTCGTCAGCGTTACCAGAGTTAAATTTGACGGCTGAACAAATTTTTACAGCTGGGGCGCTTCCCGAATAGCCAAAGCAGCAAAATGAAAGCAGATAAGTAATTTCTTTCATCCGTCCTTCAGTAAAGCATTTGCCAGCCTGTAGTTTAGTGCGACACCTAGCCAAAAGTTTAGGTGATTGCCTCACTGAGGGTCAGCTTAGGGCTGCTCTTTTTTATAGCTGAAAACTCAACTATGAGTTAACCCCTTCCTTGGGTTTATCCCCGTATAGTGGTTTGACAGAGGAACCGCAAGCAGAAATAGTCACTCTTACTTGTTGGTTGCTTTGAAGTAATGCGTTTTAAAGTGATTTGTAAGGAGTTTTTCAAATGTTAAATCGCATCGGTGTAGTTGTAGCTTCAACTAGCTTAATTACTTTAGGAACTGTAGGAACTTTTTCATTACCTAATAAGGCTTTAGTTAGTAGCGAGACTAACCTCAGCTCTAGAAATGTTGATTATATTGGCAGTTTAACTGACCTAGGAAAACCCAAAGCATTTGGTATCTATTGTCCTTTCTCGTGGTGTCGTCGGTAAGTGTGATCGGCTTTGCTAGCCAATTTTGTAGTGCGATCGCTAATTTTGTAGGTTGGGTTGACGCGAGGAAACCCAACGACTACTTACATTCGTACTCTTGAGCGATCGCACTTCCGTTTAAATAGATATTTTTGGATAATTTTTAGGTACAAAATGAACCTCAAAAAAGTGATAACATCGGTGATTGCTTTATCTACACCAATTGTATTTTTGGCAGGATGCACATCTGCTGCACAATACGTCGATGACGCTGCAAAAACTGCCTCAAACGGTGTAAGAAACTTGAGTGATAAAACAGATGATGCAACTAGAGTAGTTTTGAATGGCAAAGATGAGTTTTTAAAGTTGGCTAAAAAGCAGGTAAAATCTTGCGCTAAAAAACAAGTTAAAGCTGTTGTCAAAAGAGTGATTGAAACTGCAATTTCATCTAACAAGAACCAAATATCTCAAGAGGAAGTGTTAAATGTAGCTAAGAATGCTTTCCAAGAATGTCCCGAAGTGAAGGCATTAGACAAGAGCAAAAAGTCAATAGATAATCTATTGACTAAAGAATCAAGCTCAGTAGTTTCAGAAGTTAAATTAGAATATGAAAAACGAATAAAGTTTAATAAATAAAATTGCTTTGTTCGGTTGGCTTGATTCAAGGAAACACAACAACTTAATATGCAGAAAAGATCGCTAATTTTGTAGGTTAGGTTGACGTGAGTGGTTATTAGATAATCTACCACTTCAAATCATCAGGCTATTTAGATTCAAATGGTCAATCAATTCCTACTCGCAGTTTTTCTAAACACAACAACAACACAGCCTAGTCAACATAGATCATCAGAACAAGTGAACCAGATTAGTGATGTGTCTGGAGGACTTTTCGTGGTCTTGTTATTGATGAGTTACTGCTGCATCGGATTTTGGTATAGAGGGCACCGGAAACGGCAGGTACTGGCTCGAATTCAGCGCACTGAAACTCTAGAAAGAATTTGGAAATTGAAGTAGAGGTTTTTATATGGTTGGACTGGTTACGACGCAAGGCGATGAGGCAATGAGAGCAGATGTTGCACGTCAAACGTTTGGTGTGGATGGCACCGGCATCAATATCGGCGTTCTATCAACCAGTTTCGATCTCTTGGGGACAGCATCAGATGATGTTGCCAATGGCGATTTGCCTGCCAATGTTAATGTACTCGCTGAGGCATCGCCAGAATTGGCCGATCTATTTGGACCGGCTACTGATGAAGGCAGGGCAATGCTACAACTAATCCACGATGTTGCCCCTGGCGCAAACTTGCTGTTCCATACAGCTATTTCTAGCGAACCAGCAACCAGCCTACTAGAGGCTGATCGTGCCAGCGCGCAGTTTTTTGCCGACGGGATTAGAGCCTTAGCCGCAGCAGGCGCTAACATCATTGTGGACGACATTGGATTTGCTTCAGACCCGTTTTTCCAAGATGGAATTATTGCCCAAGCTATCAATGAAGTGGTGGCGCAAGGAGTTCTATATTTTTCCTCGGCTGCCAACGGTTACCGCAACAGCTACGAAAGTGCCTTCAATCCTAGCGGTGTATTTGACTCCCGATTCGGCGGCGAACTTCATGACTTCGATCCAGGGTCTGCTGTTGATACTACGCAAAGCATTACAATTCCTACCGGTGAAACGTTTAGTATTCCTTTTCAATGGGACTCACCATTCTTTTCGCTCAATCCCAATAGCGGGGGTTCGCCTAATGACCTAGATATTTTTCTATTGGATAGTTCGGGCAACATTTTGGCTTCCAGTACCGAGTCCAATGTAGGAGGCGATCCGGTAGAGCTTCTCAACTTCATAAACGACGGTAGTTACGCCTCCGATCAGTTTAATTTGGCAATTACTCTACGCGAAGGTGCTGCTCCTTCCTTGATGAAGTATATAGACCCTCAAACCATAGCCACAATCGACGAGTATGACACTGCCAGTTCAACGGTATGGGGACATGCTAATGCGGCTGGTGCTTTTGCTGTGGGGGCAGCAGCTTTCTATGAAACTCCTGCTTTTGGTGTAGATCCTGCCAACTTGGAAGAGTTCTCTTCGGTTGGCGGCACACCAATTCTATTCGACACAGAGGGAAATCGCTTGCCTTGTCCGGAGATTCGCCGTCAACCCAGGATTGTTGGCCCGGACAGAGGCAATACTACGTTCTTCGGACGCGATCGTTCTCAAGACGCTGACACGTTCCCCAACTTCGGTGGCACCTCTGCTGCTGCACCCCATGTCGCTGCTGTAGCCGCCTTGATACTCCAAGCCAATCCTAATCTCAATCCTAGCGAGGTCTATTCAATTCTGGAAAGCACTGCTTTGGACATGGATGACCCAGGCACGCCAGGTTTTGATGAGGGCTATGACTTCGCCACTGGCTACGGCTTCGTTCAAGCCGATCGCGCTGTAGAATTAGCTCTAGCTCAAAACCCTTGCAGTACCCGTGAAGATGCCCTACTAGCTGGAGCAAACAACGGCCTTCTTGTTGGTGATACTGCTGATGACCCCTTGCATAATGGTGGAAGCTACGACCAGCATATCTACAGCTGGTTGAGCGATGGTACGGAGGCGATCGCTAATTTTAACTCAGCCGATGACCAATCTGTCTTAACCTCCCTTTTCGACAGCTTGGGCTACAGTGGCGATCGTCTAATTTCTGAGCAGTACTTACAGCAAGCGCAGATAGGCACAGATACTCAAGCTCAGATTTACCTGAATAACTGCGGATCTGAAAGTTTTAGTTCTGTATTAATTTAGCCGACTATTGTGAATACAGTGCCGCACTACAAAAAGCAATTCAACGAAGTATAATCGCTAAAATTTGGTAGCGCATTTTAGCAAAAAACTGTCGCAAACTTTGCGGTTTATTTAACGAAAAAATCATGACTAACTTATCTTCCACTGCCACAGAAAATCAAAACTCAATGATTGATGAAATTCTCAACGCTCATAATCAATATCGGGAAGAAGTAGGTGTTCCACCCCTAACTTGGTCTGATACTTTAGCTAGTCATGCTCAGGAATGGGCAGATTACCTTGCTTCTATAGGAGAATTTAAACATAGCGATGGTACGGGTGAAGGCGAAAACCTTTGGATGGGTTCGTCTGGCAACTTTAGCTATACCCAAATGATTGAGACTTTTGGAAACGAAAAGCAATATTTTGTCGGTGGTATATTCCCCGATGTTAGCTCTACTGGAAATTGGCAAGATGTTGGTCACTATACCCAGGTTGTCTGGAGAGAGACAACAGAAGTTGGTTGTGCGATCGCTAGCGCCAATGGCAATGATATCTTGGTTTGCCGCTATAGCCCTCCAGGAAATTTTGAGGGGCAACCTGCTTTCTAACGACAGTTTCATAGAGAGTTTACTTCGGGTCAAGTTAGCAGGAATAACTGAAAATCTGGTTTAGAGATAAACGCTAGTAATTTTATCGACAAGTATAATCAAAACAAAACTCGAATGATGAGAAAAAGAGAAGCACTAACAGCAGTGTTATTAACAGGCATGATCGGCTGTTTTATAGTAGCTATTGTCGCTATTATTAATGATCGTCCTATGATCGCTAAATTCTCTGGAAGTGGCGGTGTGGTGATAGCAGTAGGAACTAAAGTTGCAACAGGAGGAAGGAGTTAGTGTAGAAAAAGATTGCAATCATCCAAGAGTGGAAGTGGGAGTGCGATCGCCGCTCTTGTAGGTTAGTTGGACGTGAGGAAATCCAACGACTTCTTACACTCGTACTCTTGAGTAATCGTACGGCGTTTATCCAATTGAAGCCATGACCGTGTGAAAACGTAGATTGATACATATTGAGGTCACAATAAAAATGAAAAAATCAGGGTTTTTATCCACGTCTCTAGTGTGTATTGGACTGAGTTTTGCATCTATGTCCAATCTTGTACTAGCTGCACCTGCCCAAGATGGAGCAACTCGCTGTGAGCAAATTGAAAATGGATGGAGATATCGTTGTACTAAAAGCGGTTATGGCGCTGATAAAATTCTAATCCAGAATAGATCTAATGAAAGGGTCTTGTTTGATATTGATAAATGGGTAAAACCGTCGTGTAGTTCAGGTGGTGGAAACTTTGTTAACAAAACACCCTTTGATGTAAATGCGGGTGACTCCAAAGATTATTCTTTTGAGAAAGCTGCTCAAGGCACATGTATCGAAATTACCATTATGGATTGTAGAACAGCAGGTGCAACTGATAAAGCTATCGCGTGTCCTCAGTTTCTAGATGTCATACCAATACGTTAGTTCTTCAAGTAGCTGGCTGTAGCCTAGTAATGGGGACAGTACTTGAATGTTGTTTGTTAGCAGTTATTATCAAGCCAGCTTAGTCATCTGATGGAAAGTAGAATAAGGTCAATCCCTATCCTCTACTTGAGCAATGGACGGAACTACTAGAGAGCGGCAAAAGATAATTGAGGCAGTCAGTGCCCTTCCCGATGAAGTATTGCTTGAGCTGGCTAATTTTCTTGACTATCTTCGCTACAAATCAACTTACCAAAGAGATTCTAGTAATAACGCTTCCAGTTTTCTATTTGCAGTTGCGGGTTTAGGCAATTCTGGTCAACAGGATGTTTCAGAACGAGATGAGGAGATTCTACGCAATGAAATTGATCCGGTTTATGGCTGGAATCTCAAGCCGAACGATCCAACATGACAGCAATACTCGACACCAGTTTTTTGTTTGCGTTAACTGACCAAAATGATCGCAATCATCAGCGTGTGTTGGCTGTTGCTCAAAGCGCAAATGAGGCGTTAGTGCTACCTGTGGTTGTCTTGCCTGAGATCTGTTACTTAGTTGCGTCAAGATTGGGGCATCAGGCAATGCGTCGCTTCGTGTCTAACCTGACATCTAAAGCGGTTCAAGTTGAATCTGTAACCGCAGAAGATTTAGTACGAGTACATGAGATTTTGGAGCAGTATGCTGATAGCCAGCTTGATTTTACAGATGCCGCGATCGTTGCCATAGCTGAGAGGCTAATCATCACTCGCGTTTACACGTTTGATCGCCGAGATTTTTCAATTATTCGTCCAAGCCACTGTGATTACTTTGAGTTATTGCCCTAATCCGCCAATTAACAAGTTGTTGCACTAGAACGTATCAAAATGACCTCCCGACTGTAGGGATTATGCCCCTCTACCTGAGAAAGCAAACTTATGGTAGGTTCGTCCAAATAGGTCAAACTGCTTGTCCAACTCATTGGGCAAGCATTTACCCTATCACGGATTTAACCTCATCTGCTTTCTCAGGAGAACAGCCGAAATATGCTCATTGTTCCTGGCGTTGAAGTCAAAACTCGCATCTACGAAAGTGCCAACTCTCTCGTTTATCGCGCCATCCGACAGTCAGACAACGAACCTGTTATCCTCAAAATCCTGAAAGAAAATTATCCGACACCCCAAGAACTCGCTCGCTACCGCACCGAATATCAAATTACCAAATCCTTAGATATAGCTGGCTGCATCAAAGCTTATGATTTGCAGCCCTATCAAAATACCCTCGTGATGTTTGTAGAAGATTTTGGGGGTGAATCATTAAAAATTTGGTTGAAGCAGAGAAAGTTTAGTCTCGAAGAGTTCTTACGAATTGCGATCGCCACAACAGAAAGTTTAGGACTTCTTCATGCTGCTAACATCATCCACAAAGACATTAACCCTTCAAATATCGTTTTCAATCCAGCAACGGGACAACTAAAACTCATCGATTTTGGCATTTCTACCCAGTTTACCAGGGAAAATCCCACCCTAAAAAATCCCAACATTTTAGAAGGAACTCTCCCGTATATGTCGCCAGAACAAACGGGCAGAATGAATCGCAGTCTAGATTACCGGACAGACTTTTACTCCCTTGGCATCACCTTTTACCAACTGCTCACCCACCAACTACCGTTTGACAGCACAGATGCACTGGAATTAGTCCATTGCCATATTGCTAAACAGCCGTTACCGCCATCAGAAATTAATCCAGAAATTCCTCAAATTCTGTCAGCCATTGTCATGAAATTGATAGCCAAGAATGCTGAGGAACGCTATCAAAGTGCCTGGGGAATCAAAGCTGATTTAGAAACCTGTTTTTCAGATCCCCGACTTCTTCAAGAAGTCGGGGATCTTGGCGAATTTCCCCTAGCCAGTCAAGATATTTCAGATAAATTTCAAATTCCGCAAAAACTCTATGGCAGAGAGCGAGAAATTGAAACGCTCCTAACTGCTTTTGAGCGGGTTTCATCACAAAGCGAATTGTTTCTGATTGCGGGTTATTCAGGAATCGGGAAATCAGCTACAGTCCAAGAACTCTATAAACCGATTACTCAAAAGCGCGGCTATTTCATTTCAGGCAAATTCGACCAGTATCAACGCAATATCCCCTACAGTGCCGTTGTCAGTGCCTTTCGGGAATTAGTCAAACAACTGTTGGCTGAAAGTGAGGTACAGCTAAAAGAGTGGCAGCAAAAATTATTAACAGCTTTAGGGATAAATGGTCAAGTCATAATTGATGTAATTCCCGAAGTGGAATTGATTGTAGGAAAGCAACCAGCCGTACCAGAAGTAGGTATAAGTGAGAGTCAAAATCGCTTTAATTTAGTCTTTCAGAACTTCATTAAAGTCTTTATTAACTCAGAACATCCTCTCACCGTATTTTTAGACGATTTACAGTGGGCTGATGGAGCGTCTCTAAAGCTAATGGAACTGCTGATGAGTGGTACGACACCTGGTTTATTTTTAATCGGCGCGTATCGAGATAACGAGGTTTCTCCTGCTCATCCATTAAGCTTGACAATTGAGGAAATTATCAAAACGGGAGCCAGTGTCAATCGGATTTTTCTGTCACCTTTGGACTTGTCTACCGTGACTCAATTGATTTCAGATACTCTCAAATCCGGTGAAGAAGAAGTTAGCCTCCTGGCTGAATTAGTATTTGCTAAAACAGGGGGTAATCCTTTCTTTATGAATGAGTTTATCAAATCGCTTTATATAGAAAAGCTGTTAAATTTTGACCTAATTGCTCGAAAATGGCAGTGGACTATAGAGGAAATCCAAAAAAGAGATTTTACTGATAACGTAGTTGACTTGATGGTACTCAAAATTCAAAAGCTGCCAGAGAATACACAAGAAACGCTAAAAATAGCCGCCTGTACGGGCAATCAGTTTGAACTGCGATCGCTAGCCTCGATTTGTCAAAAATCCTTGCAAGATACGGTAGAAAGTTTACACGCAGCTACGGCGGAAAATCTAGTTGTGCCACTCGGTAATATGGGAGATGTGGAATTAGCCATTGCAGGTAAATTACCCAGTACCCAATCTCTAGAATACAAATTTGTCCATGACAGAATTCAGCAAGCGGCTTATTCGTTGATTACAGAACAGGATAAGCCATTTGTGCATCAGCAAATTGGGCAAATGCTATTGCAAAATACTCCTGACGACAAGCGAGAAGAAAAAATATTTGATATTGTTAATCAACTGAATTTCGGAATTTCATTAATAACTGAGCAGTCAGAAAAAGATGAACTAGCTCAATTAAATCTCATCGCTGGGAAGAAAGCAAAGGCTTCGGCAGCTTATCAGCCAGCTTTTAACTATCTGCAAACAGGCATAAAGTTGCTGGAAGACAACGGTTGGCTGGTGCAATACAACCTAAGTCTAGAGCTGCATCAAGAAGCCTCACAAGTATCCTACCGTTTGGGAAACTATGAGCAGATGGAAGTCTTAGTTAACCTTGTGCTAGAAAATGCTAAAACTGTTCTAGATCAAGTTCAAATATATGAGTTAAAGATTGAAGATTGCATAAGACAAAGCAATTTTGAAGAAGGGCTTAATATTGGATTAAAAGTACTACATTTGCTAGGGGTTGTTTTGCTACAATCTCCAAATAATATATATATAAAAGCGGAACCTGACGACTTAATTAACCTGCCCAAAATGACCGATCCAGAATCTCTAGCAGCTATGTCGATTCTAGGACAAATGCTAGGGATCGGCTATATAGGTATTCCAGAGTTATTAGTGCCACTTGTGTTAGCACAGATTGATTTATCTATTAAATACGGCAATGCGCCTAAATCGAGTTTTGCTTATGCAACTTACGGAGTCCATATTATGTACAACTATACAAAACATTGAAAGTGGTTATAAATACGGAAAATTAGGTTTAAGGTTAGTAGAAAAATTAAATGCAAAATACCTGAAGGCTGGAGTTTTAGATATATTGGGAAATCATATAGTGCATTGGAAAGAGCATCTTAAGGGAAGCTTATCAATTTTAAAAGAGGCTTATTGCAGCGCTGTTGAAACAGGAAATATAGATTTTATTGGTTATTCTACTTTTGATTATTGTTTTAATGCCTACTCAGTAGGTTGTAAACTTAGAGACTTAGAAAAAGAGTTAAGTGTTTATTATAAAATTCCGAGTAATACAAAAAACAAGACTTGCTTAACTTGGTTGAAAATGTATTTACAAATTATTTCCAACTTATTAGGTAAGGCTGAAAATCCCAGTCAACTAATAGGAGAGTTTTATGACGAAGAGCAATTTATGCTACTTCAGCCACTACAGATAAAATTGAGCGATAAACAAGGACTTTTCTTACTTTATCTAAATAAGTTGATGTTGTGTTATTTATTTGGAAAGTCCCATGAAGCTGCTAAAAATGCAGTAGTTGCAGAACCGTATTTAGATGGTGTGATGGGAATGGCAGCTATACCTATATTTTATTTTTATGATTCTCTTGCCCACTTAAGCATATTTACTGATTCTTTAAACGTTGAAAAAGAAATTGCTCTCAAGCGGGTTGAGGCGAATCAAGAGAAAATGCAGATATGGGCAAATCACGCTCCAATGAATTATTTGCATAAATTTTACCTAGTTGAAGCTGAAAAAGCACGAGTTTTAGAGCAATTTCTCGACGCAATTGACTACTACGATCGCGCAATTTCCCTAGCTAAAGAAAACGAATACATCCATGAAGCCGCACTCGCTTACGAACTCGCCGCCAAGTTCTATTTATCCAAGGGGAAAGAAGTAACAGCTAAAGCTTATATGCAGGAAGCTCATTACTGCTATCAACTCTGGGGCGCAGTAGCTAAAGTCAAAGATTTAGAGACGCGATATCCGCAGTTATTTGCGATAAATCAGCCGACGAATCAAGAAATCTCAACCTCTATATCAACAACTGGCAACCGTTCGAGTTCTTCCTTGGATATCGCTACGGTAATGAAGGCGTCTGAAGCAATTTCTGGCGAAATTGTTCTCGACAAGCTGCTGTCTAGAATCATGAAGATTCTAATGGAAAATGTCGGCGCTCAAATCGGCTATCTAATTCTAGAGAATCAAGGAAAATTAGTAATTGAAGCTGAATGTGCCTTAGATAGTGAAGAGGTAACAGTATTACAATCTATTCCTGTTGAAAAATGTCAAAACTTGGCTGAATCGGTTATTAGTTATGTTGCCAGAACTAAAGAAAAGGTGGTGCTAAATGATGCCACCTGTGAGGGACAATTTACAAATGACCCTTATATCAAAAACAGAGAACCAAAATCTATCTTATGTGCGGCTTTGATGAATCAAGGACAAGTGAGTGCAGTTGTTTATTTAGAAAATCGCCTGACAACACAAGCCTTTACTCCAGAACGTTTGGAAGTCTTGCAATTATTATCGGGACAAGCCGCGATCGCAATTACGAATGCCAAACTCTACGCTGAAGTAAAAGAACGTGAAAATCGTTTGACTCAATTCATCAATGCTATGCCAATTGGCGTAACAGTACTTGATAGCACTGGACAAATTACCTACGCAAATCCTACAGCTTACCAACTCAGCGGCATCAGTAATATACCCGAATTAAAGGCTGAACAATTAGCAGAAGTTGGTCAAGTTTATCTAGAAGGAACTAACGAATTATACCCCACCGAACAAATGCCAATTGTGCGTTCTTTGGCCGGTGAAACTGTTAAAGTTGATGACATGGAACTTCATCAACCGAATAAAGTTGTATCTTTAGAAGTTTCTAGCACTCCAATCATCGATGAAATGGGGAAAATTAATTATGCGATCGCTACTTTTCAAGACATCACCGAACGCAAACAAGCCGAAAAACTTTTAGCCGATTACAACCGAACTTTAGAGCAACAAGTAACCGATCGCACCCTTGAACTACAAAGAGAAATTATCGAACGAAAACGAGCAGAAGCAGCTGCACAAGCCGCCAATCAAGCGAAAAGCATTTTCCTCGCAAATATGAGTCACGAATTGCGAACTCCCCTCAATGCAATTCTGGGCTTTTCTCAATTGATGAATCGTTCTTTATCCCTCTCTTCACAACATCAAGAATACTTAAGTATCATCTCCCGCAATGGAGAATACCTGCTTACTCTGATTAACCAAGTCTTAGATTTATCCAAAATAGAGGCAGGACGTACAACACTAAACGAAACCAACTTTGACTTTCACCGCCTGCTCAACGATATCGAAAATATGTTTCAATTATCGGCGGACAATAAAGGCTTACAGTTATTAATAGAACGCACACCCGATGTTCCCCAATATCTACGAACTGATGAAACAAAATTACGTCAAGTCTTAATTAACCTACTTTCTAATGCGATTAAGTTTACCTCTGTCGGCGGTGTTTTTGTCAGGATTAAAGCCGAGCATTTGAACTCTCAAATTTCTTTTGAAATAGAAGATACGGGTGATGGAATAGCTACTGATGAACTAGAAAAACTATTTGAAGCTTTCGTTCAAACAAAAACAGGTGAACAATCGCAACAAGGAACCGGGTTAGGATTAACAATAGCACGCTCTTTTGTCCAGTTGATGGGCGGTGAAATGACAGTCACCTCGCAAGTGGGGTGCGGTACTTTGTTCAAATTTGATATTAAAACCAACCCAGTAGAAGCTATTGATCGCCAACAGACACACCCTACCCGACGTGCGATCGCGATCGCACCAAATCAGCCTCGCTATCGCATTTTGCTTGTCGATGATCGTTGGGATAATCGTCAACTGCTAGTTCAACTGCTTTCTCCCTTTGGTTTTAAACTTGCGGAAGCTGCTAATGGGGTAGAAGCAATCAGCATGTGGAAGCAATATTCCCCACATTTAATTTTTATGGATATGCGAATGCCAGTAATGGATGGATACGAAGCAACTAAACAGATTAAAGCCAAAGCATCATTGAGCTCCCCCCTTTTTAACCCTGGTGGGGAGGAGATCGAAAATCAACCTACAGCAATAATTGCCGTAACGGCAAGTAGCTTTGAGGAAGAGAAAGCAGTTGTTCTTGCTTGCGGTTGTGATGATTTCATCCGTAAACCATTTAGAGAGGAAACTATCTTAGATATTCTTCACAAACACATCGGCGTGCAATTTGTTTTTGAAGACATTAATCCTATGCCTGATAGCAATGAAAATGAAGTCAATATGTTGACAATAACGGCATTAAATGCATTGCCTTACAATTTGTTGGTTAATCTCCAACAAGCGATTAGCAATCTCGACTTAGAACAGATCCAAACAGTCATCGGTCAAATTCAGGAAATTGATCGACCCTTAGGCAGAGCGATCGAGGCTGATGTTAAAAAATTTAAATACGAACAATTGCTAAATTTAATATCTCCCTTGAAGGATGAACTATGACGGCTAATCTCAAGGCGAATTTTCAAGAAACTATTTTAATCATTGACGATAGTCCTGACAATCTAAACCTTTTAAGCGAAATGTTATCGAATGCCAGATATAAAGTTCATCTGGCTCCTAGTGGCAAATTAGCTCTCAAGTTTATGCAGTCCAATTTGCCTGACTTAATTTTACTAGATATTATGATGCCACAAATGGATGGCTATGCAGTCTGTGAGCAGTTAAAAGATTCCGAGCAAACTCAAGATATACCCATTATTTTTATAAGTGCTTTACAGGATGTATTTGATAAAGTCAAAGCGTTTTCTCTGGGGGCAGTAGACTACATTACTAAACCTTTTCAAGAACAAGAAGTTTTAGTTCGCGTCGAAAATCAGTTGCGATTGAAAAGGCTTTCCCAACAACTCATCGACCAAAATATCTTGCAAGAGCGGAACCGCATGGCGCGAGAAATTCACGATACACTTGCACAAACATTTACAAGCATTATCGTACATTTGAGAGCGGCAGAACGAGCTATGGCAACGGCTCCAGAACAGACACTTTCACATATTCAAACAGTGCACGAACTAGCGAGAGATGGACTAGCCGAGGCGCGGCGATCGGTAACAGCTTTGCGGCCACAGTTGTTAGAGGAAGGTGACTTGTATAGCGCTCTGGCGCGAATTGCTCAACAGATGTCCTCACCTACTGAAACACGCACCGTGTTTGAAGTAATGGGTACGGCATACACCCTACCAATAGAAGTAGAAAATAACCTGCTGCGAATTGGGCAGGAAGCACTAACAAATGCCTTTAAGTATGCTCAAGCTAACTTAATCCAAATTGAGCTAATTTATGAAGCTGCACAGTTTATTTTACGGGTGAAAGATAACGGACAGGGATTTGATAAGTCGAGTTCTTGTTTTAGTAATGGCTTTGGTTTTTTGAGCATGAGAGAACGAGCCGATCGCATCGGTGCAAAACTGGCTGTCAACAGCCAACCCGGCAAGGGAACGGAAGTGGTAGTATCAATTAATCGCTTTTAAGCCGATTTTAGACTTTTAATTGTGCAATTTGGCTCGATTGCTAGTTCCACAAAATCCAGGTGCAACCAATGATCGATCCATCAAATCCCATTCGCGTTTTAGTCGTTGACGATCATACGATCATGCGGCGAGGTTTAGTCGCTCTGTTGGAGCAAGAACCAGGTGTGTCAGTTGTGGCGCAAGCCGCTGACGGGTGCGAAGCCGTCAAAATGTTTGGTCAACATCAGCCTGATGTAGTGTTGATGGATTTACGGATGCCTCAAATGGATGGAGTAGCAGCAATTACTGCTATCTGTGGAGAGTTTGCTAACGCTCAGATTGTCGTACTGACAACTTATGACGGCGACGAAGACATCTATCGGGGACTGCGGGCTGGTGCTAAGGGTTATGTGCTCAAGGATGCCGATCCCGACCAACTTTTTGCTGCTATTCGCACGGTTTCTGGCGGTAAAAAGTACATTCCGTCTACTGTAGGAGCAAAGCTAGCAGAACGGATGGACAATCCTCAACTGAGCGATCGCGAGTTGGAAGTGGTTCGCCTGATTGCCGCTGGTAACAGCAACCAGGAAATTAGCGCCCTTTTGCACATTAGGGAAAGTACAGTTAAATTTCACATCAACAATATCTTGATTAAGTTAGGAGTCAATGATCGTACCCAGGCGGCGATCGCTGCTTTGAAACGAGGGATTGCCAGCCTATAGGGGTGGGCTATTGGAAATCCAATTCTTTACCTGCGCGTGTAGCGATGTTTAACCCCAATGGGAAAATACTCAGGGTCACCCATTGGTGCTAGAGTTACCTGCGGCATTTGGTACTGAGGTGGCACGTAGTTGGCAAACTCACTGTTAAGTCGCAGCAACTGAGCAAGAATAGAAGATGCGATCGCCTCTCGTTTCTCCTCACTCCCTTCCACCCCAAGCGCTAACTCCACAACCACAGACAAAAATCGATCCTGATCCGCATCTTCCTTAACCTGAAGTACAAACTTACCTGTCACCCACTCTGTAATCTCTGATTGCTCTAACCCTACCGTCACATTTTCTGGATAGATATTCGCCCCAAAGTAGGAAACCGTAAAATTAGAGCGTCCAAACACATAAACAAAAGGCAACGGACGAATCCCTCTTCCTCCTTCTTGCTGCAATGCCGCCACAGGGTCAAATCCCCATTCTTCCAGGAAATTGAGCATCGCCTCGTAAGAAATCAGCCCTCCATTATCCGAAATGTGATAGCGCACCAAAGGAATACCGTTATCTCCCGAAAACAGTAGCGTACCCTCCTGCACCTCAAAGAAGCGACTGATGGGGTCATACTGTACCAGTGTGGGTAAGCGCGATTCCCCGAACAATGCACGAGATGCATCTGGATGTTCTGCCAGAAACCGACGAATACAAATACTCAATGGGGTTTCGTTGCCCAATACTCCTGCATCCGCTGTCCCATAAAGCGAAGCTGAATCATAACAGGGATTTTTCGCTCCCACCCGTTCCCCAACCAGACTACGCCACTCTTCGCTGAAAACCTCTCCAGCCATAACTAACTTAATCTGATACCGCTGCCACTCTAAACCGCGAGTCATGCCACTATCAATCACATCCTTCAAAAATGGTGGGTAGCCTAACAACACTACCTGCTCAAAAGCACCGCCAAGTTCCTGTACCACTCGCAATATCTCTTCTTTGTTATTGCCGGGAGTGACAACGGTAACGGGATAGCCTTTACTAGCGAGGTAGCGGCAACAGTTAGTTGTATACATTCCACCTACCCAGGTGCCCAAGGTGAAACAGATGACAGCTAACGTGCGGCGAGTGTCTGCATAAAAACTGTCGAGGAATATCTGCTCAAAGCGCGTGGCAATCTGAAGTTCATCGGTGAGAAAGCGAGGCCAAAACGTCGGTTTACCTGTGGAACCTGACGACACAGCAATCATATCGCACGCTTCCAGCTGCCCATTGTGGCACAAGTCAGCCAGCGGATAACGCGAATGGTAGTTATCTTTTGTAATCAGCGGGAGTTTTGCGAAATCCTCAAACGTTTGAATGGATTTATATGATATGCCCTGTTCTGTCAAAAAAGCTTTGTAAGCAGGTACATGAGCAGCAACATCGTGAAACAACGCTAAGGCAGCCGCTTCTGGAGAGGTATTTTGATGCTGTTCCAGTTGCGTCTCCAAGGATGTGGTGAGGAACGCCTGAAACGCTGTAATTGCCCGATGACGTTTTTCTTCCCGCATCTTCCCGATTTGTTGAGTAAGAAACTGATTAAAAAATTACGACCACCTTACTTTAAATTCGCCCTGTGTTGCAATGCTCCAAAACAGCGTTAGTCCATCCTTGAGTACGATGCCCATCTATTGCAGTCAAGGTCACAAAAATGACCCCAATCACCGCTTTTGTCAAGACTGTGGTCAACTTCTCCCGCTGGCTGTAGGGGAAATTTTAGAAAAGCGCTATCGGATTGTCAGCCATTTAGGCCAGGGTGGGTTTGGGCGCACCTATTTAGCAGAAGCGCTGCATCGCTTTAATGAGCGCTGTGTTTTAAAGGAATTTGCTCCCCAAGTTCAAAGTGTTCCTGAGTTGCAAAAAGCTAAGGAGTTATTTGGACGGGAAGCTGGAGCACTTCATAAGCTGAAACATCCTCAACTGCCAGGATTTTTGGAGCTATTTCAGGCAGACATGGGAACTGGAGTTGGCTGCTTGTTCATAGTGCAAGATTACGTAGAAGGCCCAACCTACTTCGACTTGTTTAAGTCCGGCAAGCCGTTAAGCGAGGCAGAAGTTGTACAGTTCCTGTATCAATTACTACCTTTGTTATCGTATATTCACTCAAAGGGTGTGATTCATAGAGATATCACTCCAGATAATATTATTCTTAGAAATTCAGATAAGTTGCCCGTGTTGATTGATTTTGGTGGTGTCAAGCAACTGGCGGCAACAGCTGTATTAAAGTTTACTAATATTGGCGGATTAGAAACCCGATTGGGTAAGAAAGGATACGCGCCAGAGGAACAGCTGCGAACTGGGCAAGTGTTTGCCAATAGCGATTTGTATAGTCTAGCGGTGACAGCGTTGGTCTTGCTCACGGGGAAGGAGCCTCAAAAGCTGTATGACAGCCATAAGGGGGCTTGGCTTTGGGGACAGGAAATTAGGACGAGCAGTCAGTTACAAGCGATATTGCAGAAAATGTTAGCTCATAAAGTTAGCGATCGCTTTTCATCCGCCGATGAAGTCCTCAAAACCCTTCAGTCACAGCTACCGCAGCCAAACTCCAATGTTTCTCAAGTACAGACCAATGTAATTCATCCCAATACCCGGCCGATTCCTGTCCTTCTGAGTGCGATCGCATCGAACACCACCTCCAAACTACGTACACTGGTGTTTGCTCCGGCTAAGCCAGCCCCAGCGGCGATCGCTTTAGCCAACCCCACACCTAACCCAATTGCCGCCAACGCCAACAATCCAGTCATTCCAAAACCACCTCAGTTTGTGGGCAAGCTGGGCTTAATGATGCTCAAGCTTTCTGCTGGTCTAGGCTTGATTTTAGTGACAGGATATGCTGGGTGGGCTGTGATGAGTTCAGTAATTCATTCAATCCACCTACCCTCTTTAGGACAGCTACCGCGCATTACAGCACCCAGTAAAGCCCCCAGTGCGTCAGACAGCACCAAAACCAACAACATTTTGAGCCGCCGTAAAAACTTAGGAATTACAGCAGGATTCTTTAACACCCTAGTCAATGAGTCATTTTACGCCAATCACCCAGAGTTAAACAGGCGTCCCCTCACCTCTAGCTCAAAAGACGCCGCTTTGCGCCAACAATGGCAGAAGAATGCTCTTGACTTGCTCGATAAACTAGAAAAAGCTCAACTTAGTGCAGCAGCTCGTCAGAAACTGGGAGGCTATGTTCAACGGGATTACAAAATTTGGCAACGTCAAGCTAACCGAGGCCAGTTAGGTGGCTATACAATAGACCAACTGAGTAAACAAACAGATGCAAAATTCTATAAGCTGTTTCCTCAGCAACAGGGTGAAAAACTTGACTTAGAAACATTTGGTCAGATCTGGTATGCGATCTTTTCAGATCAAGTTAGCCAACTAGAAACTGGGCAAAAGAAGTAGTAACGTTTGTTGTTTGTTGTTTGTTGTTTGTTGTTTGTTGTTTGTGTTAATGCCAATAACCAACAATAAATAACTGATTTTTGATTATTGTTTGACCTTTTCAACGATGCCCCAGTATTGCAGTAAAGGACACGAAAATCCCTCTGGTAGTCGCTTTTGTCTTCAATGTGGCGAAAAGCTGGAGCTGCCAGTCAGTAAGGGCATCTATCCAGGGTTAATGTTGGCGGCTCGCTACCGCGTTGTGCGTCAGCTGGGGCAAGGTGGCTTTGGCCGTACTTATCTAGCAGAAGATTTCCATCGGTTCAATGAACCTTGTGTTTTAAAAGAATTTGCTCCCCAAGTTCAAGGCACTTATGCCTTAGAAAAAGCTACAGAATTATTTGAGCGAGAAGCGGGTGTTCTCTATAAGCTACAACATCCTCAAATTCCTCAGTTCCGAGAGATGTTCCGAGTCCAACAGGAGGACAAAGCATTTTTATTTTTAGTACAAGACTTTGTGGCGGGACAAACCTACCACGCTTTACTGGATGCTCGCAAACGTCAGGGGCTACGGTTTAGTGAAACCGAAGTAACTCAACTGATGCTCCAACTCCTACCCGTTTTGGACTACATCCACTCGCTAGGGGTGATTCATCGGGATATTTCCCCAGAAAATTTAATTTTACGCACTAGCGATCGCCTACCAACGTTGATTGATTTTGGCGGTGTCAAGCAAGTGGCGGCAACTGTGGCATCTCAGGTTATGGGGTTACAGGGGGCTGGTTCAATTCCTCCTGTGGCTACTCGGTTGGGTAAGTTTGGTTATGCTCCCCCTGAGCAGATGCAAGGGGGAATAGTCTACCCTCACAGTGATTTATATGCTTTAGCGGCAACAGTAATCGTGTTGCTTACGGGTAAGCAACCGCAGGAGTTGCTCGACTTGCAAACCTTAGCCTGGAAGTGGCGGCAGGAGGTTAACCTTAGTCCAACGCTAGGGAATGTCCTGGATAAAATGCTACAACCGAGACCAGGCGATCGCTTTCCTAGAGCAAGTGAAGCAATCCAAGCCCTCAAACCGCCTGATCCTACCCCAATCCCCTTCCCAACAACTCAGCCTCGATTACCTGACAATCAAGCTACAGTGGCAGTTACGCCGCCGCCTCCTCCATCTCCTGTTAACGAACCTTCTCCCCCAGTTACCGAGACACCATTACCCAGTTCAACGGGTAACCAGTCGTCAGATCTATTCAAGAAAAGTCTTCTAGTGTTTGTCATGATTGCTGCGGCTGGTGGTGTCGGCTGGGGGGCTGGCAATCTGTGGATACAGTCCCAGACACAACCTGAGGCAAGTAATCCGCCACCTACGCCCAGTAATTCAGTTGTCTCGCCGCCTGATAACCCCGAACCAGAACCAACGTCGCAGCTTTCCCCCGAAGAGCAACAGCGCAAGGAAGCGCTACAACAGCGTCGTGTCGCGTTGAATATTCGCCACAAATTCTACGTTGACTTGGTGAATGAGGAGTTTTGGACTCAGTACCCGGAACGAAGGGGACGCACGCTAGGTACAGGACTAGAGGATGCACAAGCCAGAGTAGAGTGGGATGCGATCGCCATTAATCTGCTCAGGCAATTAGAGCAGACTCAGTTGAGTGAAACATCGCGATCGCAATTGGGACGCTATGGAGAAACCGATCGCGATCGCTGGAAGAGTGAAGCCAATCAGCTGCATATCGGTAGCCGCACCCTGTATGACTTTGCGGATGCTAAGTTCTTTAGGCAATTCCCTCAGCAGCAAGGTAAAGAGTTTCTCAACAAGCCCATTGGTCAAGTATGGTATGGCATGGTCGCCGATGCACTCAACAGCATAAAAGCTGGAGATACCTTGCAGAAAATTGTCTTTAATCCAGGAACCGTTAACAAACAAGTTTCTGGTACCCTGAACCCAGGAGCAGGTAAAGCCTTCATTGCCAGTCTTACCGCAGGTCAGACTATGAAAGTAAAGCTCTCTACTGCCCAGAAAGTTTTGTTTTCTATCTATAGTCCCAGTGGTAAGACAACTTTACTAGAAGACTCAAGCGATCGCAGTTGGTCAGGACAACTTCCAGAATCAGGTTTCTATGAATTTGTAGTAGTTTCCGAAGCCTCAGGGCCGATTAACTATCAACTTGACCTGACTGTTGAAGACTCCGCAACACCTGAACCCTCGCCAGTGAAATCACCTGAACCCTCACCAGCTGAATCACCTGAACCATCTCCCGTTGGATCAGATGGTTGATAGCGGTCAAAGAAAGGATGAACGAGGAAGGATGAGGGATGAGTACCACCCACACTCTTGTGGAGCATGAACCGAAAAATTTTTCATCCCCTCTCCCCCACTCTCCCTCTCCCCCTTGCCTCCATGCCCATGCATACTGTCTCTCGCTTAGCTGCCAGAGTTGCTGGAAAACTTCCCCTGCGAACTGTCCTGATTGTCCCCTTCGTGGTGCAAATTGTGGGAACAGTGGGGTTAGTGGGGTATCTTTCCTTCAAAAGTGGGCAGAAATCTGTAGAGAACTTGGCGCAGCAGTTAATGGAACAAGTGGGAGAACGAATTAGCGATCGCCTCACCACCTACCTACAAGCCCCCCAAACGGCGGTATCCGCCAACCATCTGGCAGTACAGCAGGGAATGCTAAATATCAACGACTTTGAGCAACTGCGACAGCAATTTTGGCAGCAACTCACTCTCAACTCCTCACTCGAAGCTCTATACTTTGGCAACGAAGCAGGAGAAGAATTTGGCTACGGACGCTTGCAGAGTGAGGAAACTGTTAAACAAGCCGAAAAGCTGACTGGGGAGGACTTGTCAATTGGTACCCCTCACAGCTATATCCAGAGAAGTGCCGATCTGGGTAAACGGAAATACTACTTAGTGGACTCCAAAGGCAATCCTCGCAAACTCATCTATACCGTTCCGATGGATAGCCGCACAACTCCTTGGTATCGCACAGGTAAAGCCTCCAAGCAACAAACTTGGTCGTCAATTTCTGTTTACAAGGTTGTACCCTTGTTAGGAATTTTTGCAGTCACTCCCCTCTACAATCAGGCGGGAAAATGGCAGGGGGTTTTTGCCTCTAGTTTTACACTCTCAGGAATCAGTACCTTTCTCGATCAGCTAAAATTTTCCCCGTCTGGACAGGTTTTTATCATGGAGCGTTCTGGCAATTTGGTTGCCACATCTACAAAAGAATCGCTCTTGGTGAAGCCAACCAAAGGGGAACCAACGAAATTGCTAGCGGTAAATAGTAAGGACATCCGAACGCGAGATATTGCACAGCAACTCAGCAACAAATTTGGCAACTTTCGCACCTTGCAAGCAACCCAACAACTCAATCTAGTCAGTAACCACAAGCGGCAATTTGTGCGGGTGACTCCTTATCGAGATAAATATGGGTTGGATTGGCTCGTTGTGGTGGTAGTTCCAGAATTAGATTTCATGGAACAAATTAATGCGAATACTCGCACTACTATTGTGTTGTGTATTGCTGCATTAATTGGGTCTATTGGGGTTGGTGTTCTCACGACTCGTTGGATTACTAAACCAGTTGTGCGCTTAAACACGGCGGCTAAAGATATTGCTAAAGGAGAATGGGAAAAAATAGTAGAAATTAACCGCACTGATGAAGTTGGGCAACTCGGTCAATCTTTTAATCAAATGGCGGAACAACTGCAACAGTATGTTGCCGAACTCCAATCTTCAAATCAAGCCCTATCTGAGAGTGAAAGCAAACTGAAGCAAATTCTGGAAGCCATACCTGTGGGGGTATCAGTCCATGATGTTACTGGACAAGTCGTCTACATCAATCAGAGTGCCAAGCAATTACTCAGTATCAAAACGATACCCGAAGCCGAAATTGAGCAATTAGCACAAAATTATCAGGCTTATCGGGCAGGAACTGAGCAGTTATATCCGGTCGAAAATATGCCTGTTGTTCGCTCTTTGCAGGGGGAAAGAGTGAGGGTTGATGATATAGAAATTCGTTTACCCGATAGCGCTAGCGCGCCCGCCAAGGGCGATCGCACAATTCCTGTAGAAGCTTACAGTACACCTTTGTTGGATGAAACAGGGGAAATTATTGGGGCGATCGCCGCTTTCTTTGACATCACCGAACGCCAACAAACTCAAAAAATCTTAGCAGATTACAATCGCACCTTAGAATCCCAAGTTGCTCAAAAGACTAAGACATTAAGTCGTACTAACAAACAATTAAAGTTGGAAATTGTTGAGCGCAAACTTGCAGAACAAGAAACTCGTCTGTTGCTCTCCACCACTCAAGCTATCAGTCAAGCCTCAGATATTGAAAATGCTCTGGAAAGCATCCTGTGCTTAATTTGTCAATATATCGGCTGGGATTTTGCAGAAGCTTGGATTCCTGATGCTGATAGTACGTTAGGATACAGTTCAGGTTGGTGTAAGAGCGAGAATACGCTTGAAGAATTCCAGAAGGCAAGCGCAACGTTTACATTTACTCCTGGTGGGGGACTGCCGGGGCGAATTTGGCTCTCTAGGCAGCCAGAATGGATTGCGGATATTTCCGACAGCACAGACTCCATTTTTTACAGAGTGCAAATCGCCACAAACGCTGGATTGAGAGCAAGTTTTGGTGTACCGATTGTTGACAAGAACCGAGTGTTGGCGGTTTTAGTGTTCTTTAAGCGCCGCGCCTGTGCCCAAGAGCCGCGTATCGTTGAGCTAGTTAATGCAGTTGCCGCTCAGTTAAGTTCGCTCATCGGGCAAAAACAGGCAGAAGCCGCATTGCAAGAAAGTCAACGCCGCTATCAAACCTTAACAGAAGCCTCACCCATTAGTATCTTCCAAACCGATACATCAGGGAATTGCACTTATGTCAATCAGCGCTGGAGTGAAGTTACTGGACTTTCTCTAGAAGAATCGCTCAATTTAGGTTGGGCAAGTATCTTACATCCAGACGATCGCGATCGCGTTTTTGCCGAATGGTTTGAAGCCGTCGCTGCCGGAGTCCCGTGTAAGTCAGAATTTCGCTTTTTGAGTTCCAATGGTACTATCATCTGGGTCATCTGTCAGGCGTTGCCAGAAATCGGGAATGACCGAGAGGTTATTGGTTATATTGGCACGGTTACAGATATTAGCGATCGCCTCCTTGCAGAAACAGCCTTGCAAGCCGCCAAGGAAGCCGCAGAAACTGCTAATCAGGCTAAAAGCACGTTTCTTGCTAATATGAGCCACGAGTTGCGTACTCCTCTCAACGCTATTCTTGGCTTTGCTCGACTGATTAGCAACAGTCCCACCTTACCTGCCGAACACCAACAGCGAGTTAGGATTATCAACCGCAGTGGAGAACATCTGATCACCCTAATTAATGATGTGCTAGATCTGGCAAAAATTGAAGCCAAGCGCCTCACCCTCAACGAGCAAGACTTTGACCTCTACAAGTTACTCTACGATGTCGAACAAATGTTTTACCTGAAAGCACAAGCCAAGGGTTTACAGTTAACGGTTGACCGAGATGATGCAGTTCCCCAGTATGTGCGAACCGATGAAATTAAACTGCGCCAAGTCTTACTTAACTTAATTTCTAACGCCATCAAATTTACAGAATCAGGTATCGTATCGGTAAAAATAAAAAGTGAAGTAAAAAAACAAACAACAAACAACAAACAACAAACAACCATCACTTTTAAAGTTTCTGACACAGGCGCGGGCATTCCCTCAGA
>DALYIW010000024.1:48900-53149 GCA_031970155.1 Coleofasciculaceae cyanobacterium CTOTU46601
GTTTAGGGTTACCTATTAGCCGTGCTTTTGTCCAACTGATGGGGGGAGATATTACTGTGCGTTCAGGGGTTGGTGAGGGCAGTACTTTTAGCTTTGATATTCATGTCACGGTGGTGGAAACTACATTCAAGAAAACTCAACAACTCACCCGTCGAGTGATTGCCCTTGAACCCAACCAACCTCGCTACCGCATCCTAATTGTGGATGACAAATCCGACAATCGCCAATTACTGATGCAACTACTTTCTCCTTTGGGTTTTGAAGTCAAAGAAGCGAGTAATGGTCGAGAAGCGATTGAAATTTGGGAGCATTTTGAGCCGCACTTAATCTGGATGGATTTGCGGATGCCTGTGATGAACGGGGATGAAGCCGCTAAACAGATTAAATCGACGACCAAAGGTCAAGCAACAGCGATTATTGCAGTGAGTGCTAGTGCTGCAACCTTAGACACAGTAAAAATTCAGGATACGAATTTTGATGATTTTATTTGCAAACCGTTCCGTGAAGCAGAAATTTATGCAGCGATGAGTCAACATATTGGAGTGCGTTTTGTTTACGAAGAATCGAATCAGGTTCCGCATACCCCAGCAATCGAGGTAAAGGCTGCTAAGATTGATGATTTAGCTGAGTTATCGGCTAATTTAGTAGCAAATCTTTATCAGGCAACTCTAGAAGGAGATTTGGATTTAATGTTGACTCTAATTGAGGAGATTCGCTCTGAAAATGACTTAGTTGCTACGGGGTTAGCTAATTTAGCTAATAATTTCCAGTTTAAGGAGTTACTGAACTTGCTCGAACCCCTGATATAAGATGCCCGACTTCTTGAAGAAGTCGGACATCTGAACAGTCAATTAGCCGCCGAATAAAAGATATGTCCACTAGAGCAATTACAGAAGCGATTACAACCCTAGCAGAAGCAGAGCGGCGATTTAACCTCCACCGCACGGAAAACGAGCAATTTTTCTCAGAGTGGCGCACGGGTTTACCCGATATTACCGATACAGAAAAGACAGGACTAAATCAGCTGAGGCGACGGTATTTGTATCAACGTGCTGAGAGTCATTTGCTAGAGGGAACAGTTATGCTCTTGTTGGCTTCTCCTCTACTCGCACTCGCAGGTTTCTACGATCCACCGTTTAAAATCAGGGCAGAGGAATCGGTGCAGATTACCCTTGATGATGGTGAGGAAGTTTTACAAGGGCGGATTGATGTATTGGTGCTTCAAAATCAGATCTGGGTAGTAGTTTTAGAATCTAAAAAGACGGCACTTTCGGTTTGGTCAGCATTACCACAAACCCTTTATGAGCGGTTAGGAAAACACAGGGACGCAAAGAGGATGTCTAGAAAAAGTTTGAGTCTTCTGTGCAGTTGCTCGATTAACTGGGAAGTCTCATCAAAGATGACGTCATACCATGCTTGATGCATCGCGCGATCGCTATCACTTACAAATAAACATCTTGTGTTATCTTTCTGGGGTAGGGGCACGACAATGTCGTGCCCTTAATGTTTGTTACTCACCGACCGAGTGTTGAGAACTCATCAACGAGTGTTGAGAACTCATCCACAAATGTTGAGAATTCGAGATGGCGATGAACACTTAGCCAACGCCCTAGCGTCTCTAGCTCAGAATATACACTTCCAGGAATTTCTAACTTTGATTGAATCAAGCGATACCTAAACTACAGTGCATTTAATGGCAAGATTTAGTACAGTAATTAAGTCGTACTCCGATAACAGACAATATCTGTACTTACACAGTATTGCAAGTATGACGTTTTGGTGTGATTAACGCTCTGAGCTAGCTCTTTCAGAGTCACTTCGCTGTTTTCATGTTTAAAGAGCTGTAAGCAGTAGCGCTTCGCGATCGCTGATTTTTCCGCAATCAATAAAAAATGTGCTAACAAGACTGTAAATCAATTAAATATGAGCCAAGAAGCAAAAACTATTTTCAAAGCCAACATCTTAGCCGTTGATGACACACCCGCCAACTTGCAACTGCTAATTGAGCTGCTGTCTCGACAAACGTATAAAGTGCGAACGATACCAGACAGCTCTCTAGTTCTCAAATCGGCTTTAGCAAGTCCCCCAGACTTGATTTTGTTAGACATCCTCATGCCAGGGATGGATGGCTACCAAGTCTGCCAAGCCTTAAAAGCCAATCCGATTACTCAGAACATTCCGGTTATTTTCCTGAGTGCCTTAAGTGAAGGATTCGATAAAGTCAAAGCCTTTTCTGTAGGTGGAGTAGACTATATTACTAAACCTTTTTTAGCAGAAGAAGTCATTGCTCGGATCGACAATCAACTACGGCTTAAAGCCCAAGAAAAGCAACTCGAAGAAAAAGCCCAGCAACTCGAATTAACGTTGAAAGACTTGCAAAGCACTCAAGCTCAACTCATCCAAACAGAAAAAATGTTGAGTTTAGGGCGAATGGTAGCGGGAATTGCCCACGAAATCAATAATCCCATCAGCTTTATTTCTGGCAATATTAGCTATGCCCGTAACTACTTCCAAGATTTGATGAGTCTTGTTGAACTTTATCAGCAAACTTACCCCTGCCCTACTCCAGAAATCCAGGAATTATCTGAAGAAATTGAATTAAGTTTTTTAGTAGAAGATTGGTTGAAGTTGACCGATTCAATGCAAGTTGGCGCAACACGGATCCAGAAAATTGTGCAATCCTTAAAACACTTCGCCCGCCTTGATGAAGCTGAACTAAAACTTGTAGATATTCACGAAGGCATTGATAACACATTACTTCTCTTGCAGCACCGTCTAAAAGCTGAGGGTAATAGAATCGAAATTAAAGTGATTAAAAACTACGGGCTACTTCCTAAAATTACCTGCTATGCCAGTCAATTGAATCAAGTATTTATGCACCTACTTGCTAATGCAATTGACGCTGTAAAAAATCAACCTGAACCCCGAATTACCATAACCACATCGCTAGCTAATTGTCAACCGACAGTGACCAGTAACCAGTCAACTGTTAGTGAACAAAAACAACAAACAACAAACGTTCGGCTGAACTTCGACTCTTCGACAAGCTCAGAGCATCGCCGGCTCAGTTGCCGCGCTCACGTCGAAGCCAACAAACAACAAACAACAAACAACAAACAACAAACAACAAACTTTGTTGTGATGAAAATTGCAGATAATGGCAGAGGAATGAGTCAAGACGTACTGGATAAAATATTTGACCCATTTTTTACTACCAAGCCTGTAGGCAGTGGCACGGGTTTAGGATTATCCATCTGCCATCAGATTGTAGTGGAAAAACACAAAGGTAAAATTAATTGTATTTCTGCTCCTGGGCAAGGAACAAAGCTGATAGTGGAAATTCCGGATATAAAGGACAAGGAAGACAAGGAGGACACAACAGATTTTCTCGCTCGTGTGTCAATTTCCTCATCTTCTTAAATTAAGGTAAACCAGCCCTAACTTTTTTCTTAAGGGGAAGAAACTGGACTAGAAGCAAGACGGGAAATAGGCTGTCCCTGTGCCATCGAAACCGCCATTAACAAGATATTTTCTCGTTCGCTGGCAGGAAAACTAATTGTATAAATCATGTTGTTCTGTTGCCACATCATCGTCGAGAAGGCATAGGAGGGATTTTGACTCGGACCTTCTATGAGGTATCCCTCAACATTAAGCGCTAAAGGAATGCGCGAACCCATGGCTTGATGCCTCTCTAAATCGCGCTTGGCACTTTCATTTGTCTTGCTTTCTACCGCAAAGCTGCCCAACAAGCAGGGATGAGAGCTATGCTCACAGGTAAAAAGACTAACGGTAAAGCTTTCTGGTATTTCTGAGCGAAAAACACGGACAATTAGTTTGCTTTCATCAATATCCGATGGTTCATTCAGCGGAATCTCAGTTGGCAAGCGCATCGCCAACCCTGGAGGTAATTTCTGCTGGATGTCCTCCAAGTGAGGCATAAAAACAGGTGCTGGGCGGGCCCATACACTCACAGTACTGCTCAAAACACTCAAGATTACGGGCATTGCCAGCAAACAACGCCTCCGGATTAGGTAGAGAACCAAGGTCAATTAAAGGCTGAAGTACGAAGTATGAAGTTACCCTATTTTCCGGTAAGTGGAGTGTTAATTTTGAAAAAATTTGTTTTTCTCGCCCAGGACTTACGCTCGAAACACGATCAGGACTTACGCAAATTGCTGATTTAAACACTACTGCTAGTAGTACGGTGGGCAGTGCCCACCCTACATTTAGAAGTAGTAGTACGGTGGGC
>DALYIW010000025.1:0-48378 GCA_031970155.1 Coleofasciculaceae cyanobacterium CTOTU46601
GAGACTCCCATTGGCTACAAGTATATTGCCGATCGCATGTTATCAACTCCCGTCTTAATCGGAGGTGAGGAGTCGGGAGGCATCGGTTACGGGAACCATATTCCAGAACGAGATGCTTTGTTATCAGCACTCTATATCCTAGAGGCGATCGCCCAGTCAGGTCTCGATCTGAGTGACCTTTACAAACGCCTACAAGAGCGTACTAGCTATTCTTCCGCTTATGATCGCATCGACTTGCATCTGTCTGGCATGGAAGTGCGATCGCGCCTGCTAGAACAACTACAAAATCAGCCTATGACCAAAATTGCTGGTCAGTCAGTCGTTGATTGTCAAACAACAGATGGGTATAAATTCCGTTTAGCTAACGATAGCTGGCTGCTGATTCGCTTTAGTGGCACTGAACCCGTCTTGAGGCTGTACTGCGAAGCCGCCACCCCCGAACAGGTGCGTCAGACCCTCAACTGGGCTAAAGATTGGGCTGATAATGTTGAAGGTTAGCAGGGTGAACAAGTTAGGCACAATGTAAAATCTTTCTTCCCCAACTCCCGACTCCCGACTCCCGACTCCCTATTTTCAAGCTAGTGGATGAGAACTTTCAACCTCGCAACCTATAATTTTCCAACCTTCAACCCTTCAGGGACTACGGATAGAAACGATGACATTGCTAGTTGTGGCTACAGGAAATCCCGGCAAGTTGCGGGAGATGCAGACGTACTTGGCAGATTTAGGGTGGGAATTGCAGTTGAAGCCGCCTGAACTAGAGATTGAGGAAACGGGCGACACATTTAGTGCCAATGCTTGTTTGAAGGCATCACAGGTAGCCCAGGCAACTGGAGAGTGGGCGATCGCAGATGATTCTGGATTGGAAGTTGATGTTCTCGATGGTGCACCAGGCATTTACTCAGCACGCTATGGTAAAACAGACCCAGAACGCATCGAACGGCTATTGGGCGAACTCGGTAATGAACTGGATCGGGGTGCACAGTTTGTTTGTGTAGTGGCGATCGCAAGTCCTGATGGAGCGATCGCCCTCCAAGCTGAAGGCATCTGCCGAGGCGAAATATTGCTTGCGCCTCGTGGTACTGGCGGATTCGGCTATGACCCCATTTTTTATCTACCAGAACAGGGATTAACATTTGCCGAGATGAAACCAGAGATGAAGCGGCGCTTCAGTCATCGCGGCAAAGCCTTTGAATCACTGTTTCCTAAATTGAGCAAGTTAAACCCTCATGCCTAGAGGGCACCCTGAATAGATGGTGAAAATCTCTTGCCTTTTGTCTGTCGCCCCTTTTTAAGGCGAATTAAACAGCTTCTAGATTTTTTTCTCCTGTCCGAATCCGGACTACTTGATCGACAGGACTGATGAAAATCTTCCCGTCGCCAATTTCCCCAGTTCTAGCAGCAGCAATGATTTTGTCTACCACCATGTCAACCTGATTATCTTCAACGACTATCTCTACTTTGAGCTTTTGTAGGAACTCTACAGTGTACTCAGAACCCCGATAGCGTTCAGTCTGACCTTTCTGGCGTCCAAACCCTCGGACTTCAGAAACCGTCATCCCGACAATCCCAGCATTGACCAAAGCGATTTTTACTTCATCTAGTTTAAATGGCCGGATAATGGCCTCTACCTTTCTCAAGGTCTTAGCTCCTCACGAGTTTTTCTATCTATCTTTATAGAACCAGCATGACACTTTCTATCACCGTCAACTGCGAATTTTTTGTAACAAATGATACGGTTTTGGCGAGATGGACAGAAGGATGAGGCAGCCGTGAGTTTGTTGGCTGAAGAGTTTTTGTTACCCCACTATCCGAGAAATCAGCAAAAAAAGAAGAAGGACTTTTCTAGCCAACCCAGCTACAAAGTAATTATGCTTAATTTTAAGCGCTTTATCATAGGAAGCGATCGCAGTTTCCTACTGTCTCATTGTTGTCAAGCTACTAGACTCATCTAGAAAATAGGAGTCAGGAGAGAACCAGTAAATCCTGTAAAAAGGCTTGTCCTGACTGATTGAGGTCACCATCTAGGGAGAAAGTTAGGCTACGAACACGGATATCGCGAATCCTTACATTCAGCGGCTTAGTTAGGGGGGCAGGGTATACCAAAACGGCCTCGTGGCATAGTTGTGCGGCGGCGTAGGTTACTACCTGGTTAAAGTCATCATTGGATGGTTGTTTGGGGATTTTATATTTGGTATCCAGAATGTAGCGTGCCGCTCCGGTTGCCACCTCGTACAGTACCAAGTCAATATGAAAATGTAATGTCTCCCCAAGGTCTACTTGCTCCTGCATCTTGAGGTCAAATTCGGGAGGCAGGTGTGCTTTTAACCATTCGGCGACAAACAGTTCGTAGAGTCGATCCATGTTAACCAGAAATGGCAACATATTGCGATCGCCTTTTTCATGACTCGCCCCACTACTTTCCAGAAAGAAGCGACAAAGCGCGTGTAAGGGTCGATAATCCTGATTCAGACGGTTATAGAGTCGCCCCATACAATCGTTTGGAGAACAAGGCTTAAGTGTCACCAAGCCTTGTAGAGAGTGATAGGCTTGTCGGAGTGTTGGTGACACTCGTTGTGAACACAAACCACTGCGACCAATGACAAAAAGAGTCCAAGCGAGAATCTGGTTTTCTTCAATGTCGCCAGTATGTTCTGCGTAGTGGCAGTTAAGTTTGACATCCCACGGCTTTTGGATAGCTTGCCGAATATTTAGCCGCCCTCTAATGTAAGCTAGTTGACCAGTTTTAGAGATATAGGCGCGATAAAATCCCTTACGCCCACGGTCAAGAATACGACGGGCTAACAGATGAGCTAACTGACTGTAAAAATCTTCTAGAGATTGACAATCAATCAACCCTTCAAGGAAGCGAAAACTTTTAAGTTGGTAGGCATACTCCCACATTCCCAATAGGTTCTTTAGCTGAACTTTTGGACGCAGTGAAAGGTAAAATTCTGGTGTTAATGGAATATGACCTACCCATCCCTGAGAAGTAAGTTTCCACTTCCCTTCA
This sequence comes from Coleofasciculaceae cyanobacterium CTOTU46601, assembly GCA_031970155.1. Classification (GTDB taxonomy): domain Bacteria; phylum Cyanobacteriota; class Cyanobacteriia; order Cyanobacteriales; family Coleofasciculaceae; genus DALYIW01. The sequence goes on from DALYIW010000025.1 coordinate 3,014, forward strand.
GTTTTGGGTGAGGGAAATTCTACAGTAACCTGAGTGTTATATTTGCGCCACAAAGTTTCTGCGATCGCATAATCAATCTCTTCTCTTTCAAACTTTCTGGAAATATATTCAGTCAATTCAATTAGTTGTGCCCTACTCATGGACAAACCTGCTGTTTGACTTTTTCCCAGCGAAACTTTTCTACTGTGTCCAGCTGGTCAAAAAAGTATTCTTCCAGATACGGCTCAATTTCCATTTGCCAGATGTCTTCAAGTTCTTCAGGCAGGTTTTCTGTCAAAAAGAAAGAGATGCCAATTTCGTAGTGTTTGTTTGCGATCGCATTATTCAACCGCTTCAGCGTTTCAATCAGTCCATCCACCTCAAAACCCGTTTTCTGCTTCTCGTGATACCGTCGCAGCACATTATAGTTGGGACGAAGTTCGATGAAGGCAAACCGACGACGGAGGGCATGATCGACTAGAGCAATTGAGCGATCGGCTGTATTCATTGTACCGATAATTCGGACATTTTCGGGTATGCCGAATAGTTCGTTGCTACCAGCTAAACGAATTTTTTTGTCACGGTACTCTAGCAAATACATCAACTCCCCAAACACCTGAGCCAAATTCGCTCGGTTAATTTCATCAATAATCAGAACACATAAGCCTTGTCGAGACTCTGCTTTTTTGCAGAATTCAAGAAAGCGACCAGGAACTAGGGGATAGGTTAATTGCCCATCTTGACTTTGTGGACGGATACCTTGAATAAAGTCTTCATAAGAATAGGCTGGATGAAATTGTATCAGTTCTGAAAAACCCCCACCTCTACCAATCAAGTGTTGAGCTATCTTTTCTGCAATAAATGTTTTCCCCGTGCCAGGAGAACCATAGAAAATTGCTTGCTTTTTGCGTTCAATTGCGCGTATCCAACATTTTAGCTTTACTTCCTCGAAGCCTGTATCCTTAGAGCCTTGGGTCAGTTTGTATTCCGGTTCAAGCCTAGTATCCTCATATAGTTTCAGCCTAGTCTGTTCAAATAGAATACTAGACTGGTAATTAGATGGGAAAATGAGTGGTTCGCGAAAATTTAGGTATTCTTTGAGAGCTGATATCGGCTCCTGGCAAGTTGCTAGTAAAAATAGTGGGAAAAGCTGCTCAAAAGTATGAGTAATTTGAGTACTTAGCTGTTTACCAGAACTTTGTAATACTTCATTCAGTTCAAGATGTACACTTGCCTGAATATCCTGAGTAACACTATTCGGCTCAGCCAGATGTCTTAACCAGCATTCCAAGCAATTCAAGCAATCCCAGTTTTTCTTCGTGTATAGGAAGCAGCTCTTAGGCAGTAAAATGCTATGCATAATAGTTTTATTTTTTTTAATAGTGTGGTAGTTGTTTATAAATTGCTGTTTGTCACTACTTCCTTCACCGATATAAAGTCCAAAATACAAATTTTCTCTAATAATTATAAATAGTTCAGTTTCATTCTTATTATAAGTAACTGCCTTGCGAGGTATACTGAATTCGTAGCCTTTGTATTCAGAATATTGGAATAGCCGATGTTCCAGATCTATTTGCTTGGTAATCTCATCTGGTAGTTGAGATAATACCTGAGTACAAATGTTCTGAAACGGGTCTTCAATATACTTTTTAAATTTTTGTATGTTTTTTTGATAAAATATACTACTGTGCTGATTTTTGCTTTTATACAGTTGTTCGATAAGGTCAAAAGTTTTAATTGAAAAGGGTGAATCAGATTTAAGAAAATCGCTTGCCATTTTTTTGATAACTAAAATTTTCGCTGTACCTGATGACAGCTAATTCGACTACTGAGTTCAGATGTTGAAGTGAGTTCGCACTCCTCAACCCCAACCCTAAATTCCATCTGACTCTTTTTTGTAGCGTAACTGATGCCAGCAGGTAGACTCAGCAGCTAAAGGCGCGATCGCTCGCTCCTCTCCTTAGACTGTAATCTGGCTTTTACAATCAGGATGACACGGCTCAAGCTTCTCCAACTTGCCGTAGAACCGCATCAATAAACCTTTGGCTAAAATATATTCCCTGCTGGGTCATTGCATCTAATAACGGCTTTACCGCTACAATTTCTCCTACTTGCTTCGCTCGAATTAAAATACCCACAGAACCAGAAACATTTAGATTCAGTGAGTTTGCAACTTTTCGAGCTGTCAATTCATCAATCAGCACCAACTGTGCTTGTTTCTCTGTAGCTAGAGTAATTACTTCAGCTTCTCCTCGATCCAGCTTTGGCAATAGCAAACTAACCTGTTGCTCAGAAATAATAGATTGGACGCCGATCCAAGTTTCTTGCTGTAGGTCAATACATCCTGGTTGACCTTGAGGATAGGTAGAAATTTCATCAGCTACTGCCTTAGGAACGACCAGATTGATTACTATTTTTTGTAGCAAGGCAAGCTGACCAATCTTTGCAAAAGCAATCAAAGGAGTGGCATTACTAATAATTACCATTGTCAACTCGCAACTGAGTAATACCCCTCAATTCAGTGTTTAGCTCCGACTCATCATAATCGAAAATCACTATCCCTTTTTGAGATAAAATATCCATAAAATCTAGACGATTCATTCCTGCTAATTCCGCCGCTTTCCCTAAGGAGAGTTTGTTTTCTTGAAAGTAAGCGATCGCGGTTAGCAGTCGCATTCTCTGAAGCAACTCGTCTGAACCAACTTTTAAGGTGTCTAGGATATCCTGAGAAACTTCAAAAGAAATCGTTTCCAAGTTCATAAAAATACGTCTACCTGGCTTGAGTTCAGTAGAGTACAGCGTATACATCTTATCGTCTTCAGAGAAGGAGCATGAAACCTATTAATCAAAAAGTAGCACCGAACTCACTATCACTCCTCAATCCCTACCCCTAAATGCCACCAGACTCTTCCTGTAGCGTAGCGGATGCAGTTGGTAGTCGCGACTAAAACGCGAGCGCATTCCTCAATCCCCACCCTTCCATCTAGCTATTACCGTGACCTAGACAAGACCAGCGGGTAGACTCTGATAGGAGCCAAGGAAGGTATTGAACCATGACGTTATTAGAAAGACTGACAGCCGACGGACCCAAGCGGATATTGGCCCTAGATGGGGGTGGGATTCGTGGCGTATTAACCCTAGGCTTCTTGGAACGGATTGAACAGATTCTGCGCGATCGCCACAACAATCCAGAGTTAAGATTATCTGACTACTTCGACTTAATTGGTGGCACCAGTACCGGGTCAATTATTGCCAGCGCCCTTGCCATTGGTATGGAAGTTTCAGAAATCAAGGAACTTTACTTGAACATCGGCGGAAAAGTCTTTGGTAAAAAAAAGCTGAAAAAGTGGGAAGCACTGTTCGATATTAAACCACTTAAGGAGGAACTCAAGAGAGTTTTCGGCGATCGAACTCTCGGAGACTCTTCTATTAAAACGGGTCTAGCCATTATGACAAAACGAGCCGACACTGGAAGCTCCTGGCCGATGCTCAATCATCCAAACGGGACTTTCTACCCTGCTAACAGTAGTATCCTGCTGCGGAACGCTATACGAGCCAGCACAGCAGCACCTGTATACTTCGTGCCAGAGAAGCTAGAGGTAGGTGCAGGACAACTTGGAGCTTTTGTGGACGGTGGCGTGAGTATGGCAAACAACCCGTCTCTACAACTATTCATGATCGCCACATTGAAAGGATATGCCTTTAACTGGCCTGTTGGAGAAAACAACTTGCTTCTAGTTTCACTGGGAACTGGGATGTGGAAGCGCCAGGATAACGTGGAAGAAGTAGTAGAGGGCAAGGTGTGGAATTGGGCTACTCAAATCCCATTAATGCTCATGGACGATGCTAACTGGTATAACCAACTTATCCTGCAATACCTTTCTCGCAGTAAAACGCCGTGGGAGGTTGATATGGAAATTGGTAACCTCGACTCAGATTTGCTCACACCAGAGCCTGCCCTGACTTACCTTCGCTACGACGCATGGCTGGAAACCCTTGCTCTAGAAGCGATGGGATTGGCACAGTTAAGCCCACAGCTAGAGTCTCTGCGCGAGATGAGTGATGCTGAGAATCGCTACGACTTGGCGAAAATTGGGGAACAGGCAGCTGAAGTACAAGTCAAAGAAGAACACTTTCCTGATGCCTTTAACCTACCGTTGTAAGCCTACTTGGTTGCCGTTCAATTACTTATAGAGCAGGCTAGTTGAATGTTGGAGAAGCCTCAATCAGATGTAGATATTAAGACTTACGCAAATTTTCGTTTGAACCTTTATCTGTAGGGGTGAACGGCCGTTCACCCCTACTATAGTGTCCATGCGTAAGTCCTGGATATATGAGATATGGCTTTACTCTCCTGACGCAACGCCTTTTCTTGTTGGTTATCTAGGTCTGAAGCGATCGCTTCTCACCAATGCCTCTCCAAGGCTGTGGCAAAATTTAGGTAAGCTCGTCTTCTTTTAGTGTTCCCTGCATGACTGCAACAACTTCTACCTCGCAAACTCAATATGACCCCACCCTTACTGAAGCCAAGTGGCAGAAGTACTGGGAAGAACACCAAGTTTTTCAAGCTGACCCCAATCACACAGGTGAACCCTACTCCATCGTGATTCCGCCGCCTAACGTCACGGGCAGCTTACACATGGGTCATGCCTTCGAGCATACTCTGATTGATACCCTCGTCCGCTACCACCGGATGAAAGGGCGTAATACCCTGTGGCTACCTGGAACTGACCACGCCAGCATCGCTGTGAATGCCCTGCTGGACAATCAACTCCGGGATGAAGGTACAACTCGCTATGAAGTGGGGCGAGAGAAGTTTCTCGAACGAGCATGGAAGTGGAAGGAAGAGTCAGGGGGCACGATTGTTGGTCAACTGCGACGCTTGGGTGTGTCGGTAGATTGGTCACGGGAACGCTTCACGATGGATGAAGGCTTATCCAAAGCCGTTGTGGAAGCCTTTGTCCGACTCTACGATCAAGGGCTGATTTACCGAGGCGAGTACCTAGTGAACTGGTGTCCAGCCTCCCAGTCTGCTGTCTCAGATGTAGAGGTGGATAATCAGGAAGTCAAGGGGCATTTGTGGCACTTCCGCTATCCGCTTACTGATGGCAGTGGTTATGTGGAAGTGGCTACAACTCGACCGGAGACGATGCTGGGTGATACTGCTGTTGCTGTCAATCCTAACGATGAACGCTACAAGCATTTAATTGGCAAAACGTTGACGCTGCCGATTATGGGGCGGGAAATTCCCATAATTGCGGATGAGTTGGTTGACTTAGAGTTTGGTACAGGTTGTGTGAAGGTGACACCTGCCCATGACCCTAATGATTTTGAGATGGGTAAGCGTCACAATCTGCCCTTGATCAACATCATGAATAAGGATGGCACCTTAAACGAAAATGCTGGGTCTTATCAAGGACAAGACCGATTTGAAGCCCGGACAAATGTGGTGAAACAGCTAGAGGCTGAGGGCTTTTTGGTGAAGGTGGAGGATTACGAGCATAGCGTACCATTTAGCGATCGCGGAAAAGTCCCCATCGAACCCCTCCTCTCGACTCAGTGGTTTGTCAAAATTCGCCCGATGGCTGATCGGGCTTTAGATTTCCTAGACCAGAAAGATTCACCTGTATTTGTGCCAGAACGCTGGACAAAAGTATATCGTGACTGGCTAGTGAAGTTGAAAGACTGGTGCATTTCTCGTCAGCTGTGGTGGGGACACCAAATACCTGCCTGGTATGCCGTGAGTGAAACGGGTGGAGAAATTACAGATAACACACCATTTATCGTGGCTCACAGTGAGGAGGAAGCCCAACAAAAAGCTGTTTCACAATTTGGTCAAAATGTCAAGCTAGAACAAGACCCCGATGTACTTGATACCTGGTTTTCTTCAGGATTGTGGCCGTTTTCCACGATGGGTTGGCCGGAAGAAACCGTAGACCTGAAAACTTACTATCCCACCACAACTTTGGTTACTGGTTTTGACATCATCTTTTTCTGGGTTGCCCGGATGACGATGATGGGGGGTCATTTCACGGGTCAGATGCCTTTTGAAACTGTCTACATTCACGGGTTAGTGCTGGATGAGAAGGGCAAGAAACAGTCCAAGACGGCAGGTAATGGCATTGACCCACTGTTGCTGATGGACAAGTACGGCACCGATGCCATGCGCTATGCTCTAGTTCGGGAAGTGGCGGGTGCTGGTCAAGATATTCGGTTGGAGTACGATCGCAAAACAGATGAATCGGCCTCAGTCGAAGCATCGCGCAACTTTGCCAACAAACTGTGGAACGCTGCCCGGTTTGTCATGATGAACCTGGATGGCAAGACGCCCCAAGAGTTGGGTGAACCAGCAGCAGAGGCGTTGGAGTTGAGCGATCGCTGGATCCTATCACGCTTCCATCAAGTCGTAGGGCAAACGAATCACAACTTCGACACCTATGGACTAGGAGAAGCCGCCAAGGGACTCTATGACTTCATCTGGGGTGACTTCTGCGACTGGTATATTGAACTGGTCAAATCTCGCCTACGTGAAGATGCTACGTCAAAATCACGACGGGTTGCTCAACAGACTATTGCTTATGTGTTGGAAGGGATTCTGAAATTACTTCATCCCTTCATGCCTCATATCACCGAAGAAATTTGGCATACACTAACTCAAAAATCTAACGAGGTTTTGGCGCTGCAACCCTATCCAGAAATAGGTGAAATTGTAGGCGAAGCTTTAGAGAAAACGGCTGTTGAAAATCAACCATCAATTGAAACTGAAAATCTATCAGCTAAACTCCTCTCAAGTACTGGAAAAACCGAAGCTGAGACTCAAAAGATAGCGATAGCTAACCTTTCAGCTAAATCACCTCCATTAGAAAAACCTTGGTCTCAATCCCAGCAAATTTGGGATAGGGTTGTCTACTTTTTGTCCGAACTGCCAGATGAGGTAGATAAGTTTTTTGGGAACTACCAACGACAAATGATTGTAGTAGGTCTGCTTTTAGTAGCAATTATTGCTCTCAAAGTGGTGGTTGCTGTACTCAGTGCCCTCCATTCATTCCCATTAATCAAACCAACCTTTGAACTCATCGGTATTGGATACACAATTTGGTTTGTTTCCCGCTATTTACTCACCAGCGCGAAGCGTCAAGAGTTGGCAGCAACAACTTTATCTCTCAAAGAACAGGTTGTTGGCAAGGGAGAAACACAGCAGTTGTTACTACCTAGTTCTCAGGATTCAAAACCCGACATCCTGACTCAAGACTCGGCCTACTCAGACTTGGGCAGTCAATCCTCAGGGCAAATCCCTGAAAAGGGTAAGATCAACCTGATTGACCGAGAACTAGAGCAACAGTTCGATCTACTAATCGGTACGATCCGTACCATCCGCAATCTCCGGGCAGAGGCAGATGTCAAACCGGGGGTAAAGGTGCCAGTTATCCTGCAAAGTGGAAATAGTAGCGAACGACAAATCCTAGAAGCTGGTCAGTCGTATATTAAAGATTTGGCAAAGGTGGAGACATTGACCATCACCCCAGCGCTAGAGACAGAACTTAAGACTACAATGGCGGGTGTTGTGTACACTGTTCAAGTTCTGATTCCGCTCACTGGTGTTGCGGATGTGGCTGCTCTCCGCGCTAAGTTAGAAAAAGATTTAGCTAAAGTGGAGACGGAAATTAAATCCCTTTCTCAGCGTCTGGCTAATGACAAGTTTGTCAGCAAAGCCCCACCTGATGTCGTACAGGGTGCTAAGGAGGCTTTGGAGGAGGCTAAACAGCAAGCAGAAATTCTGCGCGATCGCCTCAATCGACTCAGTGAAGAACCTTAAGTAATTTCTAACCTCTAGCAACCAACAACTAACAACTAACAGGAAATGCTACACCTGGCCCAAGTGCGAAATAATAAGAGTGTAGGTGGGATGGAACTAAGGTTGCTGGCCTGCCAACACTCTGAAAATCTGTGGGCAGTCATTAACTCAGAAAAAAACATTCCATTGACCATCACTGATTCTCTGAGTGATGGTTTGTTGGTTCTGGTAGAACTTTCTGACAATCATGAGGTTCTAGACATTAAATCTGCCAAGGACTGGATGTTAGATTTTGTACAGCAGTACTTAACCGTCGGAGTTAGCCCAGCCTTTTTACAGGAAGAAGCAGAGCGTACTGAACAGTGGCGGCAAGACCTAACGCTGCAAAGTCAGGATTTGACCCGCCAGCGCACAGAAATGGAAGCCCGTCGCGAACAAATTCAAACCTTAGAAGAAGAGTTGAAACTGGAAAACCAGAGACTGGACGAAATGGCGGTCAATTTAAAAGCAAAGGAAGAAAATTGGCAACTGGAAAAGCAGCAACTGGAACAGCGATTAGAAGAGATGGCAGCGAAGTTGAAGAATAGCAGCGATTCTGAAAAATAGTTAGTTGGTTGTTGGTTGTTGGTTGTTTGTGGTAAGGATGAGTAAGTATTCCTTAGGGTCGTTTGTTGTCAGGAGGGGCGAGTATTTCTTGACAAACAACCAACAACTAACAACTTCTCTTAGCTACTGGCAAGCACACTTGTTGGTGTTCCTTGGGGTTCTCCTAAAAGGACAACTGAGCAAGTTAGTTGCTGTACTAAGGGGGTAGTTACTTCGCTCATGGTGAAGCTATCAGTACCAACTCGACGCCTTAGTGAGCGTAATACAACTAAATCATGGGATTGGGTGGCTTTCAAAATTGCACTGGTTACATTTTCATGAGGCTCGATTTGAATTTCTAATGAGAGAGGCTGAGGGTTGATCTGAGAAACCATTAGTTCTAGCTGAGAGCGAGTCCAAGCCATCTTGCTTTGCGATATTCTGGGGTCGCATACATGCAGTAAGGTGATCTGAGCTTGATTAACGTCAGCGAGTATTTGGGCAAACTTTACGGGACGTACAGCTGATGTTGTTAAGTTTTCCACGGGTACCAAGATTCGCTGAATAGATAGAGGTGAATCTAAAAGGCGTGCCACCGCTACCAGGCAATGAGATGTCCACAGAACAGAGTTAGTGACATTACCAAATAAGCGTGCTGTAAACCCCCTGCGTCCGCTTAAACCCAGAACGATCAAACTGGCGTTGAGTTCTCGGCTAGCATGACTAATTCCTTGTGCAATGTCGTAATCAATTCGCAGTTGCGGTGATGCCTCAACACCTAATTCTCGACTCAGTTCTTTTGCCTGATCGAGCAATAGCTGGCTGTTTTGGATTGCCTTATTCATTTCTGGGGAATCCATATGAGCATGTGCACGAGCGATCGCTAACGGTACAATCCGTCCGCCTTCATACCGTGCTAACAACGTTGCCATTTCCATCAAGTACCGCTGAGTCTGGGGATTATAGATGGGCACCACCACAGTAAATTCACCGTTGTTGTGGGAGGCTTCTGGTATCTCCTCAATTTGAGCCGTGTCGTCTGGTGAAATTATTGCTGATGATTGTAGTTGCGGTGCAAATCGGGATGTCAGAATCGGTCCTAGTGTAGAAGTCACTAGCATCAAGACAATCACACTATTTAAAACCCCTTCATTGAGGATTCCCGCCCGGTAACCGACTAGAGTTGCCGCCAGCGTTGCACCAACCTGTGGCATTGACAACGACCACATCGTCATCATCTCTGAGAAGTTATAGCGGTACACCAACTGAGCGAGAAATGCAGCCAGAAATTTACTAACAATCAAACCCACCACAATCGCCGCCGTCAGCCAAATGGTACTAATGCTTTTCACAAAAGCAGGTAAATCGATCAGCAAGCCCAAGTCAACAAAAAAGATTGGGATAAATAGCACGCTGCCTACAAACTCAACTTTTTCCTTGACTGGCCCGTCGCCTACCACATCATTCACGGCTAAACCCGCGAGAAAAGCACCAATAATCTTTTCCACGCCAATCAGCTGGGCACCCACTGCGGCTAGAAACAACGACAAGAGAACAAACAAAAATTGGTTACCATGGTCATCTTTAGAGCGACGAAAAAATTCTTTCCCCAACCAGTCAAAGCCAAACAAAACGGCAGCTGTATAAATAGCCAATAAACCCAGTAGAATCGCTAGCCGAAGTGGTGAAAATTCTCCTTTACTAATCGCCACGCAGACAGCTAGGACTAAAAGAGCACCAATGTCGGTGAAAATAGTAGCCCCAATTGTTACAATGACCGCTTCGTTATTGATCACACCCAAGCGTCTGATGATGGGATAGGCTAATAGCGTGTGGGAGGCAAATAGAGAACCAATTAAGATCGAAGCATTCCAGTCAAAGGCAAACACACGCCCTACCAAGGTTCCCATAATCAGGGGGATGGCGAAAGTGAAGCTACCAAACCCTATGGAGCGATTTTTCGTACGACGGAACTGCTCCATGTCTACTTCTAAACCAGCAACGAACATCAGGTAAACTAACCCGATGTCCGATAGCAGAGACATTGTTTCTGATTTAGTATTCAGCAGCTGCAAACCATTAGGACCGAGTACGACGCCTGCCGCCAATAAACCGACTAGTCCAGGCAGCCGCAGTCGCTCAAAGAGAGTGGGCACTGCCAAGATGACCACGAGCAAAACCGCAAATGGAACAATCGGTTCCTTTAAAACTTCGGCAATAGATTCCATAAGGATGTAAGTGGGATATAGCACTTATGAGTGTAGAGCAAGATGTTTTGAGGCAAGCCAAAGTTAGGTGGCATCGTTTAAAGTCAGGGCTTATGCATGGGAGTCGGGAGTCGGGAGTCGGGAGTGGAGAGTCGGGATTTGATCAGGCTTTCCCGATGCGGAGACTTTTGACTTAAGGGTTCCCTAGCACCCTAGATTTTTCGTTCAAATGCGTAAATCCTGAGGGTAAGATGCGATCGCCGCAATCTCATTTGCCAATGAACGGGTGGCAAGATTATAGAAAAATATTAGACCTGAAAGCGATCTTATTGTGCGGCGTCTTCGCTGATGTGCGATCGCTGCTGTCATACCATGCTATGCAAACGCTAACAGTCGGTGCAGCCAATGGAGAGAGCGACTTAATCAGTCACCTACCTTCTTTCGGGTATCATTTATAGCCGTGGCAATGGTAATCAACCATTTCTCAAAAAAACCAGTAGTTTTTGAACGCTTCAATCTTTTAAAGATTGAAAGTACAAGATTGTCCTAGAGCTGATATGTCAAGTTAACAAATTTCAATAAATATAAAGACTATCTCTAGAGGGATTTAGTTTTGCCGTAAAATTCCTCTTTACCAATGCAGTTGACTCAAAATGTATCGTAGGCGGTCATAGTCGTCCTTCAGCAGTACACTGAGGGTTCGCCCTGCTTTTACTAGCCAGTCACGGTCAGCTTTACGTAATTGATAAACCTCTCGAATTGCTGCTGCTGTCAGCGCCTCCACTGGTGCTCCATTCACTTGCAACAGAGTGCGTAGAAAATCCAACTGTTCGCTAAAGTGAATAATCTCTGCTGGTTCGCACTGGTAAACCGCTTGATGAATTTGTGGAGGACGAGGTGGAAGATACTGATAGACGGGGCCTCCGGGATGATTGAAACCGTTGACCTGTTGGTAGGGAGGCTGAAACCCGACAATGGTGGCGCGAAACTCAGTTTTGAGCATGGCAAAAATCTGGGGCTGCTGTTCACGCAACTCTGCAAGTGACAACCCTAGAGCTCTAGCTCTGTGAACAGAATCAATAGGGCTTGTAGTTGCATAATATACCACTGCCAAGACTTGATTGCCCGACTCTTCATCCACAGACCTCACCCAACTGCCAAAAGGAGGCATGACAGGAAAAGTCAAATCTTCTGGCTCTAAACACTGTGCCAGAAATTCCGTTGTTGCTGTCTCGATCACCTCTGCAATGTGATTGTTGGGGCGATCGCCAACTTCAAACTGTGGTAATGGAAGACGCATAGTAAGAGTCTCTTGTCTATCAAGGATGGGATATTGAAAGGTTAGAAGGTTGGAAGGTGAGAAGAACTAGGATAAAAGTTTCAACGTTCAACTTTCCAACTTTCTAACTTGTTATGACAAATGACTACTTACCTTTCTTCCCAACGGCTGGCTCAACAGCTTCTAGTTCAGACAGTTTGAAAGTCACTATCTTGTCCCAGTTTCCTCCCTCAAACAGGACAGCAGCTTTACCATCACTCACTCGTTGAACTAGTCCTTGAAAGTGGTAGTAAATGTCATTAGCATTAATTACCCGAACAACCGAACCTGGAAAAATCATGTGTTTTTTTTACCTAAGTTTCTATCTAATCTACTAATAGCTTACTAGTGGAGTACGACACAAATAACTAACCCGCCAAAATCTCTTACTTGTCTCCCTTGTCCCGTCCTCTTCTAGTCGCTAAAACTTTAATCGGTGTCGGTGATTGGCAACTGACTCTACAAGTCCTATACCAATAAAGTTGGCTAGCAACGCGGCTTTCCCGTAACTCAATAAAGGCAGCGGAATACCAGTAATTGGAGCTAAGCCAATATTCATCCCGATGTTAACCACTGTCTGAAACACCATCATTGATAGGAGACCAATTGCCAGCAGAGAACCAAAGTTGTCCTTAGCATTCTGAGCAATAATCACCAAGCGCAGGCAGATCAACCAAAAGACAAATAGAACGCACAAGGAACCGACAAAACCGAGTTCTTCACCAATTGCGGAGAAGATAAAGTCAGTATGCTGTTCGGGAATAAAGCGGAGTTGGGTTTGAGTTCCCTGATAAAGTCCTCTTCCCCAAACTTCACCAGCGCCGATCGCAATTTTAGATTGGATGAGGTGGTACCCTCCTCCTAAAGGGTCTTGATCGGGGTCTAAGAACAGAAGCAATCGGGCTTTTTGATAATCCTTCAGAAGACCCCACAACAGATGACCTAATTCTCCTGAAACCGCATTGACTACCAAAGCCCCAATTGCTCCCAATAAAGGCCAAGAGAAGCTTCGCCAGCCAATGAGCATCATCGCGGCTACCCAGATGAACCAGGCCGGCAAAAAAGCATTGAAGACGATCGCCGAGACGACTGGAGAAGCCATCAGCAACAACCAGCCTGGATTAGCATTACCCCAGTAGAGCATCCCTAGAGTAATGGCACCAAACACCAGTGAGGTACCCAGGTTAGGCTCCATAAATACCAAGATCCAAGGAACTGCCGCAACACCTAAGACTCTAAGAATAGCGGTTAGGGTTGTGGCGGGTTCTGAGTGGAGAATAGCTGCTAGAGAGATAATCAATCCGATTTTGGCAAATTCAGAGGGTTGAATATCAAAACCACCAATGCTAATCCATCGTTGAGCGCCGTTGGCTGTGCTACCAACGAACATCACTGCAACCAGTCCGAGAATCGTAATGCCATAAACAACCCAATGCCATTGGATGAGCAGTTCATAACGCGATCGCGCGATGAATAGCGCCACTACCAATCCAATGCCGCCAATGAGCCAGTGTGACCACCAGTGTGTAATTCCCTGGTTGAGCTCAGTGCTGTGAATCATCACTCCTCCAAGGGTGGTGAGACCAATACTCAATAGCAATAGAGGCCAATCTAATTCTTGCCAGCTTGTCTGAAAAGACTTCCAGCGAATACCAAATATTGACTTATGGAACATATTATGCTTTTAAAGCTCCTTATTATTATCAATTAGCTTTGATTATTGGCGAGTGTCAGGAATTTTGGCAAACAATGAGGCGTGATATCACATAAAAAAAGATCCAATAGTTAATTGCTACCTAAGGCAGCGATCGAGACTTTAGCGGCAATCTGAGACGCGATCGCTGTTAGTGCCTTAGCCGACGCTGACTCTGGAGAAGCCACAACAATCGGCACCCCCGCATCACCACCTTCTCGTACAGAAATTTCTATAGGAATACAACCCAATAAGGGAATACCCAATTCCTTAGCCGTCTTCTCACCCCCTCCAGACCCAAATAGGTCATATTGCCGCTCTGGCATGTCTGGCGGGATAAAGTAACTCATATTTTCCACAATTCCCAACACGGGTACACTAAGCTGCTGAAACATCTTCAACCCTCGGCGGGAGTCTAATAAGGCAACAGTTTGAGGAGTCGTCACAATCACAGCCCCTGCCATCGGCACGGCTTGCGTTAAGGTGAGTTGAGCATCGCCAGTGCCAGGAGGCATATCCACAATCAGATAATCTAATTCGCCCCACTGCACCTGATAGAGAAACTGACGAATCACTCCATTCAACATCGGGCCTCGCCAAATCACGGGTTGATCTGGGTCAATTAAAAAGCCCATTGAAACCATCTTGACGCCGTGGTTAAACGTTGGTTCTAATACCTCCCCCTGAGGAGTCTGATGTACCGACACTTGGGCTTTGTCTAATCCCAGCATGGTGGGCACATTGGGTCCATAAATATCAGCATCAATTAGACCAACTTTGGCACCCGTCTGCGCCAGCGCCACTGCCACATTCACGGCTACGGTACTCTTGCCAACGCCGCCCTTACCACTGGAAATCGCCACAATATTTTTCACACCATCTATTCCAGTGCGATTGGGCAGCGATTTCTGCTGAGGCGTCTCAGCTGTGACATCTACCACAACTTTTTCGACACCAGGTAGCTGTTTGACTGCTTTCTGGCAATCTTCAACAATAAATTCTCGCAAGGGGCAGGCGGGCGTTGTCAATACTAAGGTAAAGCTAACAGCGCCATTATCGATTTTGACATTCCGGATCATATTCAATTCCACTAAACTCTTGCGGAGTTCGGGGTCTTGTACCGGACGTAATACTTCTAGAACTGAACTAGCATCGAGCATAATACACACGTTCCTTACCTCAGCTATCAAGACTGAGGCAATTTGGTCAGGGGTTCTTCATAGATCTTAATGGGTTGCTGGTCTAGGTTTGACATTGAATTAACTATCGGTTATGCATTGGTGGGTTTGGGTAGAACAATTTGCCTTTTTGGTTTTTTAAGAGGGAGTAGGGAGTGGGGAGTAGGGAGTAGGGAGTGGGGAATTCAGACGTTTCTTAACACTTAAAATCCGCTCCCCAGAAGACCGTTAGAGGGCGGATTTTGTACAAAAGTTATTGGTTAGAGGGAAATTTAGCGACTTAATCCACTCTACAACCTTATGTGAACCACCATCTGTAGGGGCGTATAGCTATACGCCCTTACCAATATGTCGTGTATCGAGCGTAAGTCCTGACTTAATCGGGTCTTACGTAGGAACACCACATATAGTAGGGGTGAACGGCCGAGAACCCCTACAAATGGCGGTTCGTAATGAAAAGTTTGCGTAAGTCCTGTTTATCTGATGTCTGGGGGTCTGTCTTCCTTGAAAGAGTCTAGCCATTCCCGAACTTGACCTGCGGCAATGTCGCGAGCCCCTAGACCAAAGGCAAGCGCGATCGCAACGGCGATCGCTCCTAGTAGCAGTCCAAAGGCCAAATTGATAATGTCGGGAGCAATGCCCATTTGTTGCAGCGCCATCGCTGAAACCAAGGCAATAATAGCAATCCGAGCTGTTTGTCCCAAGATTTTTGACTGACGAGAGTTGGAACTGGTAATCAAATTAAAGGCAAGATTTGCCAGGTACAAACCAATGGCGAATATCACTAACCCTGCCAGAATCCGACCAGCAATGACCACAATGCCACTGACGATTAAGGTCAAGGCTTCAATCTGCAAGATGTTAGTTGCCGCGATGGTGGCAAACAACATGATGCCGACTAGCACAATAATTCCCACCAGTTCTGAGGGTGTCCGACTGGGAACAGTTGAAGCCTCTGGTTCTCCTGTTTCCGGGGACACGACAACTGTTGTCGTGCGGGTGGTGCCAGGTGAGGGCACGCCTATCCATTGGAAAACATTGTTGAAGCCAATGCTAGTCAGAATGTTGGTAACTAGGTCACTGACAAACTTGCCTAAGACATACGCAATTACCAGAATCAACGCCGCTGTAAAGATTTTAGGAAGAGCGTTGAGAATCTGGTTTAACATCGCGATCGCAGGCGTGGAGATTGCCTCGATCTGCAACTTCTGGAGGGCGGCGATCGCCGTAGGAATCAAAATCAGGACATAGACAATCGTTCCGAGAATCCAGGAAAGCGATTGACTTCCGGTTGTCCCTCGCAGTCCAAAGCGAGCACCCAACTGATCAGCACCTGCTGCCGCTAGTAAGTTAGTGACAATGCGGCGTACAACTTGAGCTAGAAGCCAACCAGCCGCAGCAATCAAGATAGCTGCCAAAATATTCGGCAGAATTCCTAGAATCTCGTTGAGCAGCTGCTGCACAGGTTGTAGAGTTCCCTGCAAGCCCAAACTGTCTAGAATTGGTGGCAGGAACAGTAGGAAGATGAACCAGTACAGTGCATTACCAATCGTTTCCGCCAGCGAGAAATTGTTAGTTGGACGGGGAGGAGTGTCTTCTAATGGTCTATCTGGAGGTGTCTCTACTTGCTGCCCTAAGCGCTCATCCAAACGAACTAACCGTAGTGCCCGCGTTGTCACTAGCTTGACGAGAGTTGCTAGCAACCAGGCAACACCCAAGAGAATCGCAGCACCAAAGATCTTGGGCAAGAAGCCAAGGATTTGGTTGAGAAAATTATTGAGGGGTTGAGAAACGGTTTGGAGGTTGAGGCTGTTGAGAACAGCTACCACTGTAAAGGCAATGATGATCCAGTAAACCGCCCCAGATACCCATTCCTCAACTTGGGGAGCATCGGCTCCTCCTTGACGGCCGGTAACCCACTCAGCAATTTTATTGTCTACTCGAGTGCGCTTGAGCAGACCTTTTGTGATCCCAGAAGCGATCGCGGCGATGATAATACCGATCAACAGAATGGCGATCGCCGCCAGCAAGTTAGGAACAAAGCTACTGAGATTGGCGTAAATCCCCTCAGCATAGTCTCTCCCCGTCTCAACTATTCCTGGTTGACCTGGTGCTACTGGTTGAACTGGTACCTGCCCCAAAATTGGATGCGCCCAGAGCGGCACACCCACTCCCACAATTTGAATAATACCTTCCCAAGTTTCCTTCATACTCTTCCCTCTTGAGTTCTTCTCAAATTTCGCAAGGCTTCAACATGGTGCTTGTGACCATCATGCTGGACAGGGTTGATGATGTTTATCCTCTCAATTAATCAGTACCTTTGTCACAATAGATTTAGAGAATTTAAGATTAACAGCCTGAGATGTTCAGGGGCAATCTTAAATGAAAAACTGTGGCTTTAGTCTACCCTTATGGAGAATTAAGGCACAAAAATTGAGGATTTGCTGGTTTTTAGCGCTCCTTCCCTTTTTTTTCCGGTGACATTGCTAGTACAGCTTGGCGCAAATAAGTGACCAGCCAAAAAATGCCTCCTTAGTCCCCCTTGTCTCCCTTGTCCTCCTTGTCTCTCTTTTGCAAGTTTTCTCAGAAGTGGTCACTTCCCGTTTACTGCCCTGCACTAGCTGGCATGGTACTAACAACAGCAACAATACCAGTCATAGATAGCCTTTGGAATTTTTAAATGTCAAACGCCCAAGTTTTTGAACAATCCATCCAAATCAATGCCAGTTCAACTATCGTTGAGCGTTGTATCACTGACCAGACCTTGATGCACCGTTGGCTCAATCCGGCTCTGCGTTGTGAGCCAGTGGGCAAGTGGAGTACAGATGTAGGAAGTCGCAGTCGCTTTGTAATCCAAATTCCTTTGTTGCAACCTACTCTGCAAAGTGTAGTTGTAGAACGAGAACCAGGACTAGTGGTTTGGGAGTTTAAGGGATTTTTTCAAGGACGCGATCGCTGGGAGTGTCAGCCAACTGCACAAGGTACTCATCTTCTGAACCGTTTTGAATTTGAAATTCCCAACCCTTTGATTAGTTGGGGTTTTAACACGTTTGCGACCACTTGGACACAAAACGATATGAAAGCCCAACTCAGACGCCTCAAGCGAGTTGCGGAAAAAACTTATCAAGCCATGAATTAAAGAATAATGCAGGTTCTATAAATTACGTTCCCAGCTGTTATCACAAAAAGCGGTGAAGACTCGCGACCATTCTATGCGCTCTTCTTAACGGGCTGTAGTCCGGGAGAGAAAAGTCTTTCTGCCGCCACAGCAAGTTATTTGTGGTTGGTTGTTTGTATAAGCACCTCCAACAAATAACCTTCGTATCCCATGTACTACGACTCATGGGATGAGTTAAACGCTTGATCTCTCTGTGTGCATCGAAACTATAACCCACATAAATCTTCTTACTGAGTAATATTATCCTTCCGATCACATGAGAGCAGAAACATTTCGCTTTGTCAGTCTCTGGTTATCTAGTATGACGCTCATTGTTGCTCTGACAAGCTGTAAAAATCAGACTAACTCTAATTCCACCCCTTCTCCAACTCTCAGCGCCACCACGCCATCACCAACAACACAAGCCGGAAAAATTACTGACATTCCAAAACAGAAAGTATGGGTACGCCAACTGGGTTCCACACAAGAAATACCCGCCACAGAAGGAATGGGTATTCAAGTTGGTGAAACGATTCGCACCGAGAACGAGGGAAAAGTTCAGATTGAGTTGAAAAATGGACTCGCCTTTCGGATTGGTGACAACTCCGCCGTTACCCTCCAGCCAGACAACCAACTCAATTTGACCAGTGGTACGATGATTACCTGGGTTGTACCCGGTCAAAAAGTACCAACCCAAATTGTGACACCCTCTGGAGTTGCTGGAATTCGCGGCACGACAGTCTATGTGCAAATTCCTCCTGATCTCAACCAGGGAATTCTATTTTTCACATGGGAAGGTAAAGTTGTTGTGCAGCTAAAAGATCAAAAGTCGGAGATGGTGCTGAAAACTGGTGATGAAGTAACAATTAAACCAGGAGAAACAGACTTTCGCAAAACTCGCAACTCGATTAAACCGATGTCAAGAAAGCATTGGAGTCAAATCCGCCGTTGCTTTTCACAGCTTGAGCGTCCAGAGTGTCGGCAGGAAAAACGCCTAGTGCTGTTTCGGGACTTCAAAACATCGCTACCCACCCTTTCTCTGATTGACAAACCGTTACCCGCTAAAGCAAGTCAACAGCCACAAGTAACGAAACCGAAAACATCACTTACTCCAAAACAGTCAGCAGTCAGAAAACAAGAGCCTTCCTCAACTCCTGAGCCTTCAGCAGTGAAGAAAAAGCCACCCGAAGTTAAGAAACAAGAGCCTTCTCCAACTTCTGAGCCTTCAGAAGTTAACAAAAAGAAGACTTTTTCAACTTCTGAGCCTTCAGAAGTTAACAAAACTTCCGGACAGTCAGAAGTCAACAAGCAGACTTCTCCAACTCCAGAGAAATCAGTAGTTAGCCCAACTCTAGAACCGTCAGAAACCAACAAAGAGGAGACTTATCCAGCTCCTCAGCCATCAATCGTCTATCCCACTCCAGGACAGTCAGAGGATAACAAAAAGAAGCCAGAAGCAACTGATTAAAGTAGCCCACGTTTGTAAATAGGACATGGTAGAAACATCAAGGTTTGCACTCTACAGTATGTGTATTGGCAAAATTTAAGGTGTAGTAATTAAAAATGTGGTGAACTTTTTCCAGCGTTATCTCGCGATTATTCAACCCGTTCTCCCCGGCGCTATTGCTGCCTTAATTT
The DNA here is from genome assembly GCA_031970155.1 of Coleofasciculaceae cyanobacterium CTOTU46601. Taxonomy (GTDB): domain Bacteria; phylum Cyanobacteriota; class Cyanobacteriia; order Cyanobacteriales; family Coleofasciculaceae; genus DALYIW01. The sequence goes on from DALYIW010000025.1 coordinate 22,564, forward strand.
CTACTAGTGTCTGGCAGGTAAATCAATGGCAACCTTTAGAACAACTAGGATACAACGCGCTGTTTCAAGTACGAAATTCCAAGATTTTGCCATACCCCAGTTGGAATCAAAGAATTGCAGTGATTGCGATTGATGAAGCCAGTTTACAGAAGTATGGTCGATTTCCCTGGAAACGCGATCGCTACGTGCAGCTGCTAAACACTCTAAAATCTTCTCCTCCTCTAGTCATGGGTTTCGATATTCTGTTTGTTGAACCCACTGCTGACGATCAACAATTCGCCAAAGCCATATCAAATATCGGCAACGTAGTTCTTGCTAGAGCGGCGGATGAAAAGGGCTTACCCTTAGAACCAGTATCAGTATTAAAAAGTGCTAGTTCTGGTGTTGGTCATATTTTTCACCAACCAGAGCGTGATGGCATCAGTCGTCGTGCTACCCTATTTGCGGCTCAACAACCCAGTTTGAGTTTGGCGATGCTTCAGGTATACAACACTGGCAACAAACTCTTGTCACGCCCATCAAAACAGTCTGTAATCCTCCAGCTTCCCCAAAGTAAGGGGAGTGAATCGTTGAACCGTGTTTGGATTAATTGGCCAGGAAAGACGCAATCTTTACCGACTTACTCATTTGCTGATGTAGTTGACGGAAAAGTACCTAAAGAGGCATTCGCGGGGAAATTCGTTTTAGTAGGTACTACAGCTATTGCTTTAGATCCCATCATCACACCGCTCAATTACAATCCCCCGACAAATGGGGTTTATCTTCATGCGGCAGTAATTGATAACTTGCTGGAATCAAGGCTGCTACAACCCCTACAAGGGTGGGCGGTAATCTTGTTGTTGTTCATTATTAGTCCTGCCACTAGTTGGCTTTTGTCCAAGCAAGGGCCACAGGGCAGAGTGTTACTAACTTTGTTGTTGTCTTGCTCCTGGTTTGTCGTTACTTTATTGTTATTTACCTTTGGTCAATTATGGATTCCCATTGCTGCTCCGATAGGAACCATGCTGTTAACAGTCGTTGGTTTGCAGCTTCGAGAGCAGCAGGAAAAGCAACAGGTAATGAGTCTATTTGGCAAACTCGTAGCCCCAGAAACTGCTCAGCTGATTTGGCAGCGTAAAGAGGAAATTTTCCAGTCGGGTGAGCTACAAGCTCAAGAAATGGTAGCAACAGTTTTGTTTATGGATATTCGAGGATTTACTACCATCTCGGAGAACTTATCGCCTAGTAAGTTGCTTGGCTGGCTAAATCAGTACTTAGAGGCGATGACCGACTGCATTATGGATCATGGGGGAGTGATTGACAAGTACATTGGGGATGCGATTATGGCAGTTTTTGGCATTCCTTTTTCCAATACCACATCGTCAGCAATTAAGCAAGATGTTTTGAATGCGATCGCCGCCTCTCTTGCCATGCATGAACGACTGCAACAGCTCAATGAGCACCTAAAAACTCAAGGATTACCGTTAATTCAGTTTGGGATTGGCATTCATACTGGTGTTGTAGTTACTGGTAGTGTGGGGAGTTCTCGACGCCTGAATTACTCAGTACTAGGAGATACAGTCAATGTTGCAGCGAGACTGGAGGCAATGAATAAAGAAGTAAAAGAGGATAACCCCTATCACCTGCTAGTTACTGGCGAAACTTATGACTATGTGCGCGAACATTATCAGGCTAAACCTGTTAAAAGTATTCAATTGCGAGGGCGAGAAAAAGAAACAGTCATATGCGCTATTTTGGGCAAAAAATAAAGCTACGGAGTAGGGAATAATGACTTGTTTGAATTCAAAATTCAAAGTTAAAAATGAAAAAATGAAGTTTTGAATTGTCACTGAGAAGGATGAATACACCCATAAATACAGGTGCTTGTACCCTCATCCCTCATCCTTCATCCTTCATCCTTTTTAGGTTATAACTCCTAAGCCTCGCGACTTAGTTGATCAAGCAATCGGCGAATCGCAGAAGCATCTTCCGCATTTGGAAGCATGGCTAGATAAATTTCTAAATCTTGGGATGCTTGAGACCTGTATCCTAGCTGAAAGGAAATCAAACCGCGATCGCGTCGCTCCATCGGATTATCAGGAAACAACAGTAAGATATGTTCAACCACCTGAAGCGCCCTACGTAAGTCTTTACGGTTGAGATAAATCAATTTGAGATTGGTTAGCATCCGTGTCAACAACTGCCTAGAACTCACTGCTTCTATAAACTGTGGTTGCATCTGCACTGGATGCCCGTATATTTGGGCAAGTCGTTCTTCACAATCAGAGTCAAACAAAATCTCACCCTGATTGAAGGCATCGACAAAAATTCCAACATCCTCAAACTCTGGACGAATTAGGAAATGTCCAGGCATACCAATGCCAACCATGGGAAAGTCAATACGTCGGGCAACTTCCAGATAGACAACAGACAGAGTAATGGGAATGCCTGTACGTCTGTCGATCACTTCATTGAGAAAGCTATTACGTGGATCGTAGTAATCACTGGTATTGCCGATGAAACCCAGATCATTGTAGAAGTATTGGTTAAGGCTCTGGATAATCCGCAGGGGATAGCGTTCTACTGGCAAGAGCTCTTCTACATCAGCGGCCATCACATCGAGAGCGTTGAGGTAGGCATCGATGTCAAGATCGGGGTATTCTGCTTGAGCGATATAGAGCGCAGCTTTAGCTAAGTCAATTTGATCGTCTGGCTGATTGATTTCTTGGTAAAAGTTACCCATGATGGTTATCCAAAACTTTGACGTTTTGAACTTAAGTAGGAACGGAGACCATAAACTCCCGCCGTACCTAAAAGCTCCAAGTTGTGAGCCGCATTGTGGTCAGCATGAGCGAGGTAGCCACAATGAACGCACTTGAACTCGTCACCTTTTCGGTTTCGTCTGTCCCATCTGTTGCAGGCAGAGCAAAACTGCGAGGTCTTAAAAGGGTCTTTTACCACAAGCTGAATCCCCTGTTCCTCGCACTTCCTCTCCAACAACTGCACCAAAGTGCGATAAAGCCAATGAGACAACCGCCTGTTAAACACGCGAGAGAACGTCCCTCGTTTCCCATGTTTAACCTTCAACAAATCCTCAATCGAGAGGACTTTAATCGAAGACCAATCAACCGATTTCAGAGCCTGACCCAACATCGATTTCACTTCAGCGTGGGTACACTTTTGACGCTTTTTAAATCTCTGAATCCGTTGATAAATACTTTGTCCAACCACTTGGGAATCACTGAACACTACTCCGTTTTTGTAGTTGGAATCCATCCCAACAACCCTACCTTCTGTTTTCAAGGCGGGTCGCTCTTTTTCAAAGATAAAATCAATCCACAGCCTACCCTTTTTGATTCCCATCCGAATGGTTTTAGACAGTTGCCATCCGTCCGAAATTCGCTGATTAATCACCCCTGTAGATTTAACAGGAATTGTCAACTTTGGCGCACCAGAGCCAATCAGTTTTATACACCAATCAAACCCTTTCCCTTTGAAAGGTTCAATGGTGACAAAGTGATAGAACAGAGTGACGGTGTGCCACTTGAGTTGAGGTTTGCGCTTTCTCTCCTTTTGATGTTGAGAGCGGACACACTCCGATGCTTGTTTGGCAAGTGCTTGCCCCAAGCGAGTTGTCATCCCAAACCTCTCTCTTGCCTTGTGAACGGTTGGCAGGTCTGCCAGCTTTCCAGAAAAGTCTTTTCGTTGCCAAAACAGGTCAACAAAATACTGCATGACATCGTGACATTGATACAAGAATTGACCCACAATCTGAGATTTACCTGCGTTCAGGTCGTTCAGGTAAACACGACCTGTGCGCTTCATCAAATTCGGGTTTCTTCGAGATGCCACAACTTAAGTTTCCTCCAAAGCTTTAATAGCAGCTTGAGTTTTCTTTCTTCCCCTACGTTGTCCGTACAACCTGGCAGCCAATGAGGTCAAGATGGCTACCAAGTCTTCCCTTAAATCAGAAGTACAGTTTTCGGCTGAATTAATGACTTCTATTCGGAAAGAAGCAAGAGACTCAAACCACTTAAAACCAAATCGAGTTAACCGATCTTTGTTTTCCACAAGTAGTAAGTCGAACTCCTCTGAATTGGCAAACAACTTATGGAGCTTTTTTCGACTGTCGTTTAAGCCAGATGCAAATTCCTTGGTGATAGACACAATTCGATACCCCTTGGCTGTGGCGTATCGAGTTAACCCTTCAACCTGGGATTCCATCGCCGCTTTGTTTTCAGATGATGACTCTCGCGCATATATAGCGCAACGAGTATCTGACGGCTTGGGCTTTTCTCCAACTTGTTGGTCAACCCACCAAGCTGGAATATACACACGACCTGTTTCCTCTTTGATGTATGGGATTTGGTCTTTGTATACCTTGCGTCTAAGCGTCCAAGGGTTTACACCCAAAATCTGGGCAGCTTCAGTTATTTTGTGTCGCTTTTGCTCTGCCATGCATAAAAGCATAGCAAAGAAAGTCAAAGTTTTGGAAAATTAGTTACAATGCCTTAACTCATCCCACGAGTTGCAGTAGGTGGGTTGTTGGTTGTTTGTTGTTGGTTGTTTATTGTTGGTTGTTTGGCTTGCTCTGAGCTTGGTCGTTGGGTTGTTTGTTGTTTGTATAAGTGCTCTCCAACAGGTAAGCTAGGGCGGTTCTTCAGTTGGATGAAGTACATCTGGTTTTAGGAGTCTCCAATTTAGAAGTCAGGCACCATCAGCTGTCGCTCATCACTGGCGAAATGAAAATATTTCTTCCCCAACTCCCGACTCCCGACTCCCGACTCCCTTTTTTCAAGACAGGATTCAGGAGATGATAGCTGCCACTAACTCCTTTGAGATAACGCTATATTTTACATTTTACTAGCCTGGTTGAAATGAATAAGACACCTATTCTACAAGAGTTTTGGCAACAAGAGTGCTTGCGTAAATATGGAACACTCTAACAAACAACAAACAACTATTTGTCATTAGCAATTTGATTCCAAGCTTGAATGACTGACTGCAAAGGCTTAGGCAGTTGTTCTTGAGCGAGATCTGCGTAGCGGGTTGTAGCAGATTGACTAGTGAGAGTGACACTGATGTAGTCTGCTGCACCTTGGGGGGCTGGGTAACTCAGCTGATTGAACTGAGAAAATCGCTGCTGTTGTAGTAACTCCTGAAACTGCCGCAGTTGCTGGCGGGAAACTTTGTGAGTTTGGGCTGGAGTCTTGACACCACTAGGTTGAACAATCTGTCGAATTACTGTGCCATCTCTCATCAGGCGAGTTTCAGACGTGCGGCCGACAAAACCACCAGTGGCGATCGCACGAAACACAACACCTTCACTCAACGGCGGTGGTAATTCACTTTTGGCGATCGGAACTGCTTGTTTATTCCCTGAGATCGCATCTTTCTCTAACTTGATTAAGGAACCTGTTTCATTAGTCCGATAGACCAAGGTTTGTCGTCCGCCTTCTACCACCACTCGCCAACCCGAAACAATCCTTTGAGCACACAGTACTAACGGTTCAGATATTCCCAAACAACTATCGGGCCAATCTTGCTTTTCAGCTTGGGTAACACGCAACCTAGAAACGGGGAGATTCGACTGACGAGAGGCATCCTTGACAACAGCCTTAGCAACCGAATCCGGTAAATTGTCAACGCCCGACGATTGCCCATCGGCTTTTTGTGCTCTGACTCGGGAACCCGTATTATCTGTCCGATAGACATAGGCTTGTTGCTTGCCTTCCACTGTCACTCGCCAACCTGGTGTAGGAGTGCCCATACACCTTTCCTCTGGGCGAGGAAGACCTAAACAACTATCTCGCCAGGTTTGTTGTTCTGCCTTAATGATACGGAGTCGAGAACTTGGTACCCCCAACTGCCCAGATGCAAACTGCAAAACAGCGTTAGCTACTGAATCTGGCAAGTTGACCTTACTGATGTTGCTGGCTTGTTCATTTAGCCTGACTTGGGAACCACTGCTATTAGCCCGATAGACCAAGCGATTTTGCCCACCGACGACAGTTACCTCCCAAGCCTTCTGTGCAATTTTGGTGCAGGCTTCTCCAGGACGCGGCAAACTCAGACAGCCGTCAGCTGTAATTTGCTCAGACTGAACGATGCGTAACTCAGAAACGGGTAACCCTGTACGTTGAGACGCGGCTTGTAAAACAGCTTCAGTAACAGAATCTGGTAAGTTGCTACTCGAAGCAGTTTTTCGACTTTCTAAGCGTATAGTGCGTCCAGTACTATCTGTGCGATAAGTCCAATTTTGGCGACCATTAGACATAACAATACGCCAGCCGTTCTGGATGAGTATTTGAGGGCAAATTTCACCACGTTTGGCTAAACCTAGGCAACCATCAGGCCAGCTTTGTTGACTAGAACTAACAACTCTTAGTTGAGTTGGAGGGATTTTATAGGTATTAGAAATCTCGCGACGAACAGCAATGAGAACTGAACGAGGTACCTCACTGGTGCGAGATTGTTTGGGACTGGCAACATCCTCACTAGGACGCTTCAGCATTTCACTGGCGGCAGTTTGAGACTGTTTTCCAGGGTCAGCAACTGCGGAATTTACCAAAGTCATCCCAGCACCTAAGGATAAAATGCCAGTTAAAATTAGAGCGGCAACAATCTGCTGTGACGGATTAATAGTTTGACGGAAGTTTTTCATAGTTAAGAACGAGCGCACAATAGGTTACGCTCTTCAATACAGGAGGCGAACATCTATGGTGTATTACAGATATTAGGGACGGCTCTACCCTGGTGATAAGTTCCGCTACAGAAACTTTGTCTAGATAGCTGCTCTCTATTACAATCACAGCAAAAAATCAGCAAACTTCTGCAAGGTGTTAACCATATTAAACACAAGCTGTAATCCCAAATCATGTCGATCGCGATTAGCAAGTGCTACAAGCGTCACGCGACTTCCAGCCAAACTCGAAAAACGGAAGCTAGCTACAGAGTATCCTGGCCCCTCGCCAACGTGTCCCCCTACTACTCCATGAGGTGAGTTCACATCCACACACAGCCCCATCCCATATCCCAACAGTTTAAACAAGGGATGTTTCCCTAATATATGAGCAGGACAGAGCATTTGCTCAACAACAAAAGAGTCAAGAAGCTTCCCTGCAAATAGCGAATCTATGATTTTGGCAAGTTCTGGCGCAGTTGATACGACAACGCCGTGGGCTACCCAACCGGGATGATACAAGCGAGTCACATCTTGCAGTTCATTTTCATTGAAAAAGCTGCTGTATCCTGGTGTGAGTTCATGAACATCATGGAGAGTATCCGGCACAAAGGTTTTCTGCAAGGAAAGCGGTTTAAAAATAAGTTCATGCAGGCATTGCTGCATTGACAAACCTGTTACCTGTTCAATGACACACTTCACCAGCAAGTAACCAATATTTGAATAAATCCACCCTCCACCAGGCGTAAACTGTAGATGTTGTGTTCGGGCAAGGTCGAGAAACCTTTCCCTTGACCAAGGGGAATTAGGGGTTGTTCGTACAGCATCGACATAAGCGCGTGTGCCTCCGTAATCTGGTATCCCACTGGTATGACTCAAAAGTTGCCGCAGTGTTATTGGAGTATCCAGAGGAAAATCAGGCAGATATAGCTGTACAGAAGCATTAAGGTCGAGTAGCCCTTCGCTAACTAGGTGCAGTGATGCAGTCGCTAGAAGACTTTTGGTAATGCTGTAGATATAGAAGTTGGCATCTGTTGGCAGCGATATCTTATTTTTGAGGTCTTGATATCCCACACCCGATTCAAAAAACGGTTGACCGTTGATATGTACAGCAACAGCAGCACCAGATGTCTGGTATTTCTGAAGAGTTTGCTCTATGCCTAGTTTCAGTTGCTCTTGAAAATCCTGATGCACTCGCTAGTAATAGTAAGGATTGGCGGGTTTAGGAATTTTAGTCAGAGAACTTGCCTCAACAGTTAACTGACGTTTTCCACTCAGGGTTTCAGTAATCATCTTCCCTTTGACTTCTAGCCAGGTATCGACGGGATAGGTATCGCGGCTAGTCGTGAGTTTGACAGGTAATCCAACTGGATAAGCGTCAGCAGCACAGCAGGTAATGACAAAGCGAGAAATCAACAGGTATTGTGACGGTAGATCGGGTGGATGAACAACAAAACCCTTTACCTTGACAGATTGACCTGTATATGCGTCAGGTTCGGGATAAACAGCGAGCGTCCGTACCCATTCAATCAGCGATCGCTCCTCTGGTCTGCTAGCACTACGAAAAGCCTGAGGTTGCGCTCGCGTCATGGTTATTGAGTCCGTGACACCCCGCTGAATAGCTGTCTGACTAGCAAATACTTTCGGCGTTATTAGTAACCCCGCAATTGCAGCAGCGAGTAGTAAGGCCGTACTCCAGCCAGGAGGAAACAAGCTGATATGTTGAGCGGTTGGCATGATCACTGCCCTTCCTGATACCTGTTGACGCACCTGAACAAACACTTGCATCAATCTCAAAGCTGCAATTATTAATAAAGCAAAACCAGTGACAATTACCAGTGCAAAATAATTGGGATGAATGAGCAAATTCAACTCATTATTCACCCAGTATTTCAGCATTAAAATGCCCCAAGCTGCTAGAGCACATATATCCAACAAGGGAAGAAAAAGGCTCCGAAGGTTGGGGCGCTGCCGTCTTGGTCGCTTAGGTTTTTGATTTGAACTCATTATTTAAAACCTTGATGAACTAAAAGCAAAGAGCCATTAGCTCAGCTCTAACTAATATGCAAATTAACAAACAATGTCAACAAAAATGTCAACTGTGTTACCAGGGCAAAGATGTAAATTATTGCCTTTGGCTTAAATACCGATAACATCAAGCCTACCGCTTTGAGGTCAATCATCGGACCGAACACCAAAAACGCTAACAAAGAGCCACCCGTGAACGTAGAGGCAAAGGCGAGGGCGAAAAATGAGTCTACTGTTGAGCAAATCGATACGATCGCACCCAAAGTCATCATCGCCACAATTGATGTTACTGGCCCTTGACCTAAACTCAGGATAATTTCGCGAGGTACAGCAACTTGAATCACGGCGGCGATCGCACTTCCTAAAACCAAGACTCCTCCTAACTCCCGCAACTCCTGAACCGTATTCTCTAACAACAGACGTAACCGATCAGGTAAGGGTTTAGTGGGTTTGGCCGCCGCTAAAGATGCCTGTAAAACCGTAGCATCCATCCGCACAGGCGCTCCTGGTTGACCAAGTAAAAACGAGCCAGATTGTAAGAGCGTTGGTTTTGACTCTTTCTGGCTAAAATCTGACTTAAACCCCGACTCTACTGCATCTACTGGAAGCATCATCGAGCGACTCGCTGCTGGTTGCAGCAGTGGTCGTAAGTCTGCTTGAACGCTAAAGACACAGCCGATAAATGTAGCAATCCCCAAGGAAAACAACACCCTCAACACGACAATTTCTGGCTGGTCTCGAAACGCCACCCAAGTTGACCAAATTACAATCGGATTAATCGTTGGCGATGCCAGCAAAAACCCAATTGCTACTGGTGTGGGTGCCCCCTGGAGTAGTAGACGCCGTGCTACAGGAACATTTCCACATTCACACACTGGGAATAAAAAGCCTCCACAACTGCCAAAAATTGCTCCTAACAATGGGTTTCGAGGCATGATAGCAATCAGCTTGCGCTCATCGACAAACAACAGCAGCAAGCCAGAAAGCAAAACCCCTATTAGCAAAAAAGGGATTGCCTCAACCAGCAAACTCAAGAAAAGGGTGAAGGCGTTGTTCAGCTGATTCATTCGTTTCGATCATCCACGGAGGTGTTTTTACTTAAATAAGGCAGCAAGCGTCATTCTATCGAAAAGAACAGTCACTCGATTTGAGATTCTAGAAAATAGGGAGTAGGGAGTAGGGAGTAGGGAGTAGGGAGTAGGGCGGAGCTTTAGTGAGGATGAGGAAGAAAAATTTTTGTTCCTTCTTTATTCGATTGAATCATTCCTTGACAGGGACAATTTGAGGAAAGTTGCAACAGCATCGCTCAATTTCATCATTAAAACCCAGGTTGTTGCTTGTTGTAGTGGGTATTACAACCCCATCTGGTAAAAATGGTAACCTGGTGTAGTAGTTGTATCTTGCTTTATTAGTGCCTTTTTCGGCAGCAGGCGAGGTCGTGGAACACGGATTTACAATAAATCTTAGTCTGAAGTCAACGCTCCAAGAACTGACGCTCTATGATTTTCAAGTGGAATCCTCTTGTCTAGGTGAGGAAGTCGCTCAAACATTCCAAGATCATCGACTTCTACCTGGAGTCATTCTCGTAGAGCAGGGTAACTTGGTAGGAATGATTTCTCGGCGTCGATTTTTGGAACAGATGAGCAAACCTTATGGGCTAGAGCTGTTCTTGAAGCGCCCGTTGAATTCTTTATATCGCTTTGCAAGTGCAGAAGTTTTAAATCTAAAAGGTGAAACGTTGATAGTAGAAGCGGCTCGCCGTTCGTTGCATCGCCCAGCTGAGAATCTCTATGAACCGATTGTGGTAGATTTGGAGGCAGGAATTTACCGATTGCTGGATGTGCATCAGCTACTGATAGCGCAGTCGAAAATTCACGAATTGACAACCGAACTGCTCACGCAACTTTATCAGCAGCTGGAGGTGACGAACCAGCAGTTAGAGCATCGTGCTACTTACGATGGATTAACAGGAGTGGCAAATAGACATCGGTTTGATCAGTATTTAAACACTTGCTGGAAACAACACTGTGAAGGAAATTCTTTCTTATCCATGATTTTGTGTGATGTAGATTTTTTTAAACTCTACAATGACACTTACGGTCATCAGAAAGGTGACGAATGTTTGCGGCAAGTTGCTAGTACCATCCAAGAACAGGTAAAGCGCTCTGCTGATTTAGTAGCGCGTTACGGTGGCGAAGAATTTGCCGTGATTCTACCTTCTACACCAGTAACGGGGGCTGTTCATGTTGCCGAAGCTATCAGACAAGCTGTTAGAGCCTTAGAGATTCCTCATGAAAATTCAATAGGAAGTTGGTGTGTCACATTAAGTTTGGGTGTCGCTGGCATTCTCCCGACGCCGGAGGTGTCACCCTCTACTTTAATTGCGGCAGCTGATGCGGCGTTGTATCAAGCAAAATCATTAGGACGCGATCGCGTAATCTTACATCCACTTTTAAGTCAGCTACCACTTCACCAATAAACGCCTAATCCAACTCTATTTTAAAAAAAACTTTTATTGGCAAACTTTCAATAACCTTTTCTCTGATTTTTTAACAATCAACCTAGAAGCAAAATTACTGAAAAATTAACCTTTTATTAACAAATTGTTTATCTCTTTTTAAGAAGAGTTTGCAAACAATATTAAAAGGGGTTCAACTATTAAGTCATCTAAGTTGATTTTTAGATTAACTAAAGTTTTAAATCAGTCTATTTCGATACATATTTCCCCAATTCATTGGATTTTCTTATGCTTGCCTTGAAGGAACCTGACGCAGGTTTATCAGCCTCTCTCCAAGCTGAAACGCACAACCTTAGTTTAGAGTCAACGCTCAAAGAGCTTTTACTATACGATTTTCAAGTGGAATGCTTTCATTTGGGTAGGGAAGTTGCTGAGACATTTCAAAATAATCCACTGCTGCCAGGAGTCATTCTGACAGAGCAGGGTAAGTTTGTGGGAATGATTTCGCGGCGTCGATTTTTGGAACAAATGAGTCGCCCTTACGGACTAGAACTATTTTTGAAGCGCCCACTGCATTCTTTGTATCGCTTTGCAGGTACAGAAGTTTTAAGGCTAACAGGAGAAACACAGATTGTAGAAGCGGCTCGTCTATCGTTACAACGCCCAGCAGAAATACTCTATGAACCAATGGTGGTAGAGCTAGAGGCGGGAGTCTACCGATTGGTAGATGTACATCAGCTACTAATAGCGCAGTCAAAAATTCATCAACTAGCAACCCAACTGCTCAATGAGCAAACCCACGCCCAGCTAATTCAAACAGAAAAAATGGCAAGTTTGGGACAAATGGTTGCTAGTGTTGCTCATGAAATTAAAAATCCTGTGGGTTGCATTACTTGTAATTTTGAATTTCTCGCTAGTTATTGTAAAAAAATAATCAAAATCCTGTCAACTTACGAAGCAGAAATCACTGAAATATCTTCAAGTTTGGCTGAGCTAAAAGAAGACTACGATCTAGATTTTATATTAGAAGATTTACCCAAAATTCTGAAAAGCATGGAAGTAGGTTCTGAACGATTAACTAAAATTGTTGGGAGTCTACAAAGTTTTTCTCATATGGATGAATCAAAACTTCAGCCAGCTGACATTCATGAATGTATTGAGAGTACTTTAGTAATTTTGAACAACTGCCTAAAGTCGGATATTGAAGTCATTAAAAACTATGGGGATTTACCGTCAGTGTATTGCTACTCCGGTCAGCTAAGTCAGGTATTTATGAACATCATCAGTAATGCGATTGATGCTCTAAAAGAAAAAGCAAATGAGCAAGCAAATTACTCAAAGAAATGGAAACCTCAGATTGAAATTAGCACTGAGATCATAGAACAGTCAGATTCTGAGTGGGTGTCTGTGCGGATTACTGATAATGGTTCTGGGATTCCATTAGCTATTCAAAAGCGAATATTTGAGACATTTTTCACCACAAAACCTGTAGGTAAAGGAACTGGCTTGGGTTTAGCGATTACTCATGAAATTGTCACTCAAAAACATCAAGGAAAATTATTAATGCGTTCTCAGCCAAATCTTGGTACAGAATTTGAAATTTTGTTGCCGATGATTTAAACAATGTTTTTCACCACAGCTGGCAAATGAAATTTTCTCTTATCTGCCATATTGAATATGGCTTTCTTGTTATTTCCTATTTCGGAGAGTGACAGAAGCATTTCACGGACGCGAAGGCATCCGTTATGTAATGAAAGAAACAAAATTTCCAAAAACCTCGAATCATCTGGGTTGGCAAATTTGTTTCTTAGGAGAGGGATAATAAAAAAACCCCCACCCGAAGGCAGGGGATTCTCTTTAATTACCTAAAACGGTAGACTTCAGCCGAAGTTAGCCAAATTTACCAGCCGTCGAGGCAATTAGGAACGCCGCGTAGGTAAGGATGTAGCCAACTGTGAAGTGAGCTAAACCAACCACACGAGCTTGAACGATAGACAGAGCAACGGGCTTGTCTTTCCAGCGAATCAAGTTCGCTAGCGGAGTGCGCTCGTGGGCCCAGACTAGAGTTTCAATCAACTCTTGCCAGTAACCACGCCAGCTAATCAGGAACATGAAGCCGGTTGCCCAAACCAGGTGTCCGAAGAGGAACATCCAAGACCAAACAGCCAGGTTGTTCATGCCGTAGGGGTTGTACCCGTTAATCAGCTGAGAGGAGTATAGCCAGAGGTAGTCACGCAGCCAGCCCATGAGGTATGTAGAAGACTCATTGAACTGTGCTACGTTGCCTTGCCAGATACCCAGATGCTTCCAGTGCCAGTAGAAGGTGACCCAACCAATGGTGTTGAGCATCCAGAACATGGCGAGGTAGAAGGAATCCCAAGCAGAGATGTCGCAGGTGCCGCCACGGCCTGGACCGTCGCAAGGGAAAGCATAGCCGAAGTCTTTCTTATCCGGCATTAGCTTAGAACCACGGGCATCCAACGCACCTTTGACCAGAATCAGGGTGGTGGTATGCAGACCGAGTGCGATCGCATGGTGAACCAAGAAATCGCCAGGGCCAATCGTCAAGAACAGAGAGTTTGTCGTGTTGTTGATCGCATCCAGCCAGCCGGGTAACCACACGTTGCCGTAGTTCGGCCACGCGGTGGTTGCGATACTGTCAGGATTGGACAACAAAACGTTCATTCCGTAGAGTGCTTTACCGTGAGAAGCTTGGATGAACTGAGCAAATACTGGCTCAATCAAGATTTGCTTCTCAGGGGTTCCAAAGGCTTGCATGACGTCGTTGTGGACGTACAGACCTAAGGTGTGGAAGCCCAAGAATAAAGACACCCAGGATAGGTGAGAGATGATCGCTTCTTTGTGCCGTAGCACCCGATCCAAGACGTTCCCTTTGTTTTGCTCAGGGTCGTAGTCCCGAACCAAGAAGATCGCACCGTGAGCGAACGCACCAACCATGATGAAGCCAGCAATGTACTGGTGGTGGGTGTAGAGCGCTGCTTGAGTGGTGAAGTCCTTAGCCATGAAGGCATAAGGAGGTATCGAGTACATGTGCTGCGCTACCAAGGAGGTGATGACCCCTAGGCAAGCCAAGTGCCATCCTAATTGGAAGTGCAGGGAGTTGTTGTAGGTTTCGTAAATACCTTGGTGAGGTAGGTTGAATGGACCTTCAACAGGGATGCCAAAGAAGCTCTTGGCATTCATCATCTCCTTGATGCTGTGACCGATGCCAAAGTTGGTTCGGTACATGTGACCGGCGATGATGAAGATAACAGCGATCGCCAAGTGGTGATGCGCCATATCCGTCAGCCACAGGGATTCTGTCTGGGGATGGAAGCCACCCAAGAACGTCAAAATCGCTGTACCTGCCCCTTCAGAAGTCCCATACACATGGCTTGCTGTATCTGGGTTCTGGGCATAGACGCCCCAGTTCCCCGTGAAGAAGGGACCCAAGCCTGCTGGGTGTGGCTTAACGGACAGGAAGTTATCCCAACCCACATGCTGTCCGCGAGATTCGGGGATAGCAACGTGAATCAAGTGACCAGCCCATGCCAAAGAGCTAACACCAAACAGACCTGCCAGGTGGTGATTCAAGCGAGACTCAGCACTCTTGAACCAAGCCAAGCTAGGACGGAATTTGGGCTGTAGGTGCAACCAGCCTGCGAACAGAAAGACCGCAGATAGTATCAAGAGGAATATTGCACCTTGATACAGGTCACCATTTGTCCGAATCCCCTGGGTATACCACCAGTGGTAGATACCTGAGTAAGTAATGTTAACTGGATTAGAGGCACCAGCTTGAGTGAAAGCATCGACTGCTGGTGCACCGAATTGAGGGTCCCAAATCGCGTGAGCAATGGGACGGACATTTAGCGGATCTTTTATCCACTGTTCAAAGTTACCTTGCCAGGCTACGTGGAACAGGAGGCCCGAGGTCCACAAGAAAATGATTGCAATGTGGCCGAAGTGAGAAGCAAAAATCTTTTGATAAAGATTTTCTTCCGTCATGCCATCATGGCTTTCAAAGTCATGAGCCGTGGCAATCCCGTACCAGATCCGACGTGTTGTCGGATCTTGAGCGAGGTCTTGGCTAAATTTTGGAAATTTTGTTGCCATCTGTCTTAGGAAATCCTCCTCGCTGACACATGAGACTTATGCAAAATTTGCCGCTCATTTTCTGTCTAGGTGACCCCCTGGAACTTTCGTTCCAGGTTTAATTAGGTCTCGACAGGCAAGACACGTAAGATTGTGTCCCACTTTATATTTGGTATCGATTCAAAGAGCCGTTATCCGCTGATTGCGATGATTCTCGCCAGGAAGAAGGCCCACGTAGTAACGATTCCTCCCAAGAGGTAGTGAGCTACCCCTACAGCTCGACCCTGAATGATGCTCAGAGCGCGAGGCTGGACTGAGGGAGCGACTCTCAATTTATTATGCGCCCAAACAATGGATTCAATCAGTTCTTGCCAGTAGCCGCGACCACTGAACAGGAACATTAAGCTGAAGGCCCATACAAAGTGAGCACCTAGGAACAGCAGACCGTAGGCCGAAAGAGCTGAACCGTAGGAGGTGATCACCTGAGACGCTTGAGCCCACAGGAAGTCACGCAGCCAACCGTTAATGGTGATAGCGCTGGTTGCAAAGTTACCAGCCGTGATGTGAGATACTGTGCCGTCCGGTGCTACTGTACCCCAGACATCTGATTGCATCTTCCAGCTGAAGTGGAAAATCACGACCGAGATGCAGTTGTACATCCAGAACAGACCGAGGAACACATGATCCCATCCCGATACCTGACAGGTGCCGCCACGACCAGGACCGTCGCAAGGGAAGCGGAAGCCCAAGTTAGCTTTATCTGGAATCAGACGAGAGCTACGGGCAAACAGCACGCCCTTGAGCAGAATGAGTACAGTGACGTGGATGGTGAACGCATGGATATGGTGAACCATAAAGTCCGCCGTACCCAGGGCGATCGGCATCATTGCCACTTTACCGCCTACAGCCACAATGCCGCCACCGAAAGCGTAGCTAGCTGGCTCTAGGGCATTAGGAGCTGTGTTTCCAGGGGCTATAGCATGAATGTTTTGAACCCACTGAGCAAACACAGGTTGCAGTTGAATTGCGGTGTCCGAGAACATATCTTGAGGACGACCAAAAGCCCGCATCGTGTCGTTATGAACGTACAGACCGAAGCTGTGGAAGCCTAGGAAGATACATACCCAGTTAAGGTGGGAAATAATCGCATCCCGGTGACGGATTACCCGATCTAGGAGGTTGTTTTGATGTAGTGCTGGGTCATAGTCACGCACCATGTAAATTGCGCCATGTGCCGCACCACCCACGATTAAGAATGCCCCAATCCACATGTGGTGGGTAAATAGGGACAGCTGAGTTGGGTAGTCTGTGGCAATGTACGGATACGGAGGCATCGCGTACATGTGATGGGCAACGATGATGGTGAGAGAACCGAGCATAGCAAGGTTAATTGCCAGCTGGGCGTGCCAAGAGGTGGTTAGGGTTTCATAGAGACCTTTGTGTCCTTCACCAGTGAAGGGACCTTTATGGTTCTCTAGAATTTCCTTCATGCTGTGACCAATGCCCCAGTTAGTCCGGTACATATGGCCAGCAATGATGAACAATACAGCGATCGCCAAATGATGGTGCGCCGTATCTGACAACCACAAGCCACCCGTAATTGGGTTCAAACCACCTTTGAACGTTAGGAAGTCAGCATACTGACCCCAGTTCAATGTGTAGAACGGCTTCAACCCTTGAGCAAAGCTGGGAAACAACTCTGCCATCTTGCTGGAGTCCAGGATGAACTCATGAGGCAAGGGGATGTCTTTTGGAGCTACACCAGAATCTAGCAGCTTGTTGATCGGCAGAGACACATGGATTTGGTGACCTGCCCAACCCAAGGAGCCTAGTCCAAGTAAGCCAGCTAGGTGGTGGTTCATCATTGACTCCACATTCTGGAACCATTCCAGCTTGGGAGCCCGCTTGTGATAGTGGAACCAACCCGCAAACAGCATCAAAGCTGCCATTACGAGACCACCAATAGCAGTGCAATATAACTGGAACTCATTGGTGATTCCAGAAGCACGCCAAAGCTGGAAGAAACCTGAAGTGATTTGAATGCCGTGGAAGCCTCCACCGACATCCCCATTCAAGATCCCTTGACCAACAATCGGCCAAACAACTTGAGCACTTGGCTTGATGTTTGTTGGATCAGTCAGCCAAGCCTCGTAGTTAGAAAAGCGAGCGCCATGAAAATACATACCGCTTAGCCAGACAAAAACGACGGCTAAGTGACCGAAGTGGGCGCTGAAAATTTTACGAGAAATGTCTTCTAGGTCACTGGTATGAGTATCGAAATCGTGAGCGTTGGCGTGGAGGTTCCAAATCCAAGTTGTGGTTTTTGGTCCTCTGGCAAGAGTGCGGTCAAAGTGACCTGGTTGTGCCCACTTCTGTAAAGAAGTTGGTACCGGGTCTTTATCGACCACAATCTTAGCTTTCGCCTCGCCCCCAGGAGGGCTACCAGGAGGGCTAATTGTCATGAGGAATCTCCTCTCTAGACAAGATATTAGAAATCCCCTAAAGGGGAGTTGGGTTTTTATGGGGAGGAAAGCCCTGGAACAATCTACAGCTTTCCTTGGGAAACAAGATCCCTGCTTTGAATAAGTTCAAAGGAAAAAGGGAATACCTTCTTCTGAAGATGATAGGACTTGCCTTACGAAGTCTTTAATCGAGCTTAACAATAATTCAAATTTCGGCAAATCAAGGTCTACTTTGGTTTGTACTGCTAAAGTCCCCTGAAAAAAGTCAATAGGAGTAGGCTTAAATATTACAAAACGCAATAGATCAGAGGTTCACCTTCAGGATCTACAGCAAAATTGCTCAGCTGATGAACCAAAATTGGTTCACAAATGTAAGCGGGTACTAAAAAACTAGTGGACGACAGCAGCAGTTTGTGACCAGCAGGAAAAAGGGGAATTTTAGCGGGTCATTGATTTGCGCCAAGCTGCACTAGCTGTCTTAAATTCCACCCAATTTCAGAGAAAAGGTAGAACTGTATTCGGCTATAGTGCCTATGGACAGCTTCAGTTAAGATGGAATGCCGGTGGCAAAAGGAGATTGCGTGGTGGCTAGGAATCGCCGGTGGGCAAGTGTGAGAGGACTTTTTTCATTGGTAATGGTAGCGGTTTTGGTTTGGGGTCTGGTGGGTTGTGGCGATCGCATCGAAACCCCACCAGACTCCAACATCAACAAAGCATCCAAAACTCAGCTAGCAGGGACGCTTTTAGAGGTAGCGCCGCCTTCAGTGATTCAACAGCTAAGCCAGAGTCTGGAGGCTTACCAGCCTCAAGTAACGATTGTTAGTCCCACAGCTGATGAAGTGTTCCAAGACACAAACGTGTCGGTGCAACTTCAGGTTCAGGATTTACCAATTTTCAAAGACTCTGATCTAGGTCTAGGCCCACATCTAGAGGTTATTCTAGACAATCAACCTGCCAAATCGGTTTATGACCTCAAACAGCCTCTAGTTTTTGAAGATTTGTCACCAGGCACTCACACGCTGCGGGTCTTTGCTTCCCGCCCCTGGGATGAGAGCTTCAAAAACGAAGGTGCCTACGCTCAGACAACATTTCACATTTTCACCAAGACTTCTGATAACAATCCCGATCCAACTCAACCACTGTTGACCTACAACCTTCCTACAGGCAGCTATGGAGCCGAGCCAATTCTGCTCGACTTCTACCTGACTAACGCCCCACTCCACCTAGTTGCTCAGGAAAACCCTGATGACGAGATTGCCGATTGGCGAATTCGCGTCACAGTAAATGGTCAAAGTTTTGTACTCGATCGCTGGCAGTCTGTCTATCTTAAAGGCTTCAAACCGGGTAAAAACTGGGTGCAGTTGGAGTTTCTAGATGAACAAGGGAACCCCGTAAAAAATGTTTTCAATAACACGGTACGCCTGATCGACTACGAACCCAAAGGCAAAGATTCTCTTTCTAAGCTAGTACGCGGCGAACTCTCCGCCCAGGTTGCTGGTGGGATTGTAGACCCCAACTATAAGCTAGAGACGATACCCACACCTTTACCAGCCGAAACACCGGCTCCAGGCCCATCCTCAACAGTAACCCCAACGCCTTCAGTTACTCCTTCTGTAGAAGAAACCCCAACGCCAACACCATCCGTTGCTCCTTCTGTAGAAGAAACCCCAACACCAACGCCCTCGGTTGCTCCTTCTGTAGAAGAAACCCCAACCCCTGAACCCTCAACACCGGAAGAACAACCGACTCCACCCACTGAATTAGCACCTACACAAACCAAACAAACAGAAAAACCAAAATTCGGCGGCTTCTTTAATCGCTTCCGCCGTCCCGCAGAGGTACCCAGCCCGTCACCAGAACCCGTTGTTCCGGAGGAACCAGAATTAACTCCAAAACCAGAGTTGACTCCAGAACCAGAATTAACTCCAGAACCAGAATTAACTCCAGAACCGGAGGAATCAGTAACCCCAAGCGAACCACCAGCAGCTGTAGAGGAACCGACAGAGGAACCAACACCAGCGCCTGAAGCACCACAAAAAGAAGCATCACAGCCGAAAAAACCGAGATTTGGTGGCTTCTTTAATCGCTTCCCACGTTTCCCTGGTGCTCCCAAGGCATCACCCGAACTGCCACAGAAACTGGAAGTTCCCTCTGAGAAACCAGCGATCGCGCCGAGTCAATCAGAGCCAGAACCAGAAATCACACCAGAACCAGAGGAATTAGTCATCCCCAGCGAGCCGCCAGCGCCTATAGAAGAACCGACGACGACTGTTGAACCCGTAAAGCCAGAAGTAGAACCAGCCCCGGTGATTGAACCAGTACCAGTTACACCAGTACAGCCGGAAAAACCTCAATCAAAGGGCTTCATTGATCGCTTCCAACAGCCAGCTGTCGATAAAACTCTTCCCAACTCTGCCTTGCCTCCAACTCTACCTGAGATAGTAGAGACACCTGTTCCACAACCTTCTCCAGCCGAAGCTGAGTTTCCTCAACCAGAACCTTCGATCTCTCCAGAGCAAGAGTCATCAAAAGAAATAAACTAAATGACGCCTCGTGTGCGATCGCCAGAACTTCCTCAAGACCCAATCTGGCTTAATACAGACCACCCTATATCTCTTAAAAGTTTAAAAGGGCGGGTGGTCATTCTTGACTTTTGGACATACTGCTGCATTAATTGCCTACACGTCCTGCCAGAACTGAAATATTTGGAAAACAAATATAAAGACAGCCTCACCGTCATTGGCATCCACTCAGCTAAATTTGACAACGAAAAAGAAGCAGAAAACATTCGTCAAGCTATCCTTCGCTACGACATTGAGCATCCAGTTTTAGTTGACAAAAATTTCGAGGTTTGGCAACAGTATGCGGTTCGAGCTTGGCCAACTTTGATGGTGATTGACCCTGAAGGATATGTGATTGGTTCTCTATCTGGTGAAGGAAATCGGGACGTTTTGGATCAACTGATCAGCCAGATAATCCATGAACACAAAGAGAAAGGAACAATCAACTTTCAAGAACTGAGCCTCACCCTAGAAAAACAGCAGCAACCACTAGCAACACCTCTAGCTTTTCCTGGGAAAGTGCTAGTAGATGCAGAGAGTAATCGTCTATTTATTGCTGATTCTGGTCATCATCGTATTGTTGTTAGTACCCTGGCTGGCGAGGTTCAGTATGTTATTGGCACTGGGAAAGCCGGATTAATTGATGGCTCTTTCGTAGAGGCTCAGTTCTTTGCTCCTCAAGGTATGACACTCGATACTGACAATCAAATTCTCTACGTCGCTGATACTGAAAATCACACAATCCGCCTAATTGATTTAGAGCATCAGCAGGTTAAAAATCTTGCTGGTACAGGAGAGCAAAGTTATCATCTAAAGCCTCACAGTGGTCTGAGTTTAGAAACAGCCTTAAATTCTCCTTGGGATTTAGAAAAAGTGGGTTCTCGCCTCTTGATTGCCATGGCTGGTTCCCATCAAATTTGGGAAATGCAGTTAGAAACGGGTAAAATTAGTACCTATGCTGGCACTGGCGCAGAAGCTTGCCTCGACGGTGCACTCAATGAAGCTGCCTTTGCCCAACCTAGTGGTCTAACTACTGATGGTCGAGAGTTATATGTTGCCGATAGTGAAGTTAGCTCGATTCGGGGTGTTGGTTTAGTTGATACTCTACCAGTGCGAACAGTCTGTGGTAGTGGTGATCTTTTTGATTTTGGTGATGTTGATGGTGAAGGTTTAGAGGTTCGACTTCAGCACTGCTTAGGTGTTGAATATATTCAGAATTATCTCTGGGTAGCTGATACTTATAACCACAAAATTAAGCGCGTTGACCCTCGAAACGGAATCTGTCAGAGCTGGTTGGGAAATGGTACAGCTGGTCATCAGGATGGTCAAGGTCGTCAAGCTCACTTTTTTGAACCATCCGGCCTAAGTGCGACAGCGACTCACCTATACATTGCTGATACCAATAATCACGCGATTCGTTACGTTGCTCTCGACACTTTTGAGGTGAAAACGTTACAGTTTCCTGGGCTATGTGCGCCTGACGTGTGTCTTCCTACGAGCAAACATTCGTAATCTCATAGAAATGCCCCTCCAGAAAAACTTGTTGTTTGTTCTTTGTGAAAAAATACTAGCAACTAATAACAAACAACCAATAACTCATAACTAATAATATTACCTTTTAATCCTCTGGAGCAGCGAGTATCCGCAATACTTTTTCTACATCGTTCAAATCGCCAACAATTCGCCGGACAGGCAGAGGCCGAACTCTCAGGAGGGTTGGAGTTGCTGATATCTGATTCTCTTCGGCCTGATCTGGATGATTAAAAACGTCAATAACTTTTAGAGTGTAAGGATGGCGAATAGTATTCTCTAGTAATTCGTGCAAGCTCTTGAGCGTTTGCTCTGTTGCGGCACTATTCCCTGAAACAAACAAGCGTAGTACGTAGCCCTGAGCGCGTGATGACTGGGAGTGAGCATCCATTTGTTCAGAATCATCTTGCAAATAAGGGGCGTCTTTATTAGCAAAACCTTCGGTATTAGCGTTTCTAGTAGGGTTTTTAGGGTATCTTGTTGACGTTGTACTCGTGGCTTCTTCAGCATTAGGGTTCTCTAGTGGCGATCGCTTCAATAATCCCGAAGCGTTAGCGACTCCAGAAACGTCTGCGTCGGTGGCTGCTGTTAACGCAGCCGGCCGAAACTGAGGAAGAAAGCAGGCAGTGTTAGCATCCAAAGAGCTAGGAGTATGGGGAGTTGTTCCTCTTCGAGGTAGCTGTTGCTCTTCGCAATGGCTTTGCTTCAAACCCCGCGTTTCCTGTTCCTCATCAGGGTAGCTTCGGGGTGGCGTTGGATAGAGTAGCTCTTCTTGAAGAGATGGGTTCTCTAAAGTCGTCGGAGTTGGGGTTTCTACATAGTTAGTATTCTCTTTACTAAGCCCTTCTCGGTAGGTTGGTATTCCAACTTCTCGCGGGGGTTCTTGAAGAGAATAGTGAGCTTCATTGAAGGAGTAGGACTGAGAGAAGTGCTCAGGGCGCTCAAAGCGTACAATTAAATCGTGGTTTTCCCAGAGCTGAGGGAACTGATGACGATGAGTCTCTAATACAATCGGATCGCATGACCCTTCCTGCCAGGGAGCTACGTTCCAGACTAAGCTACCCGTGCCAAATACTGCACTTAGTAGTGCTTGATGATGTTGCACTGGGCGATAAATTTCTGCGGATGTCCGGATCTGTCGAGTCTGAGGGTCAAGCCACCGATCAATTGTAGCCGTGTATCCCGGCACCAAAAAATGAGGCGGCTCTACTAATCCCAACATTTCTTGTAGAGCCGCACATAGATACATGTGCCAGTGATTTTGCTTGCTCGAATCGATGGCATAAATTAAATCTCCCCCTGGTGTAAAAAGGGCAATGCCTTTAAACAGCTGGGGGAAGAGTGGTTTACTTGGTTTCAAGGGTTAGAGCTAGGAACTGGAGTTAATGGGAGGAGAGGGTTGGGTGTCAAGTAATAAAGCCTGAAGAATGAAGGATAAAATATCTTACTTTATCCTGGCGTTGACAAAAGTTTTAGACGGCTTGCCTCCTTCTTTTTCTTTATAACCTTTTGTAAAACCCACCCTCATTAATCCTAAATACGACCGCGCAACATCATCGCCATTTCATTCTGAGTAGGCGACATTTCAAGGGCAGTTTCTTCAGTGATGCGGCCTTCCTGATAAAGACTAAACAGAGACTTATTCATGGTGATCATGCCGTCAAATTCATTGTCTTCCATCAGTGCTGCAATTTCGTCGTATTTGCCCTTCTGAATCCAGTCTTTAACCGTTTCCGTGTTCACCAGAATGTCGTGAAAAGCGGCACGTTTACCATCGGTGGTGCGGCACAAACCCTGAGCAATAATTGCCACGAGAGATTCTGCGATCGCCACCCGCATCGCTGGCTGTTCTTCAGCAGTATAAAGAGTTAAAATCCGCTCCAGGGTTTTAATAGCACTGTTCGTGTGCAGAGTACCCATAACTAAGTGACCCGTTTGAGCCGCTTTTAGAGCCGTATTCACTGTCTCTTTATCCCGCATTTCCCCAACCAGAATCACATCCGGGTCTTCCCGCAAGGAGGCTTTTAAGGCATGGTCAAATTTTAGGGTATGTATTCCTACTTCCCTCTGTCTAATCAGACATTTGCGGCTTTGGTGAACGAATTCAATTGGGTCTTCAATGGTGATGACATGTTTAGGCATCTCGTTGTTGATGTAGTCCACCATTGCCGCCAATGTTGTAGACTTACCAGAACCTGTAGGACCAGTGACTAAAATTAGACCTTTATGGTAGTGGCAAACATCCTTAAGCACTAGTGGCATTCGGAGCTGCTCAAGGGTCAAGATCGTCAGCGGAATTAATCGTAGAACCATTCCAGCTCCACGGAGGGTATCGAAGACATTAATCCGCACCCGCGCAAAGTCATATTGCGTTGCACCATCAAATTCCAAGTGGTCTTGAAATCTGCGGATTTCTTCATCTGTCAGCACTTCCCGCAGCCAGCTCATAAATGTGGCTTGGTCTGTGACTGGATAATCAGTGATTTCTATGTCGCCACGGTTCCGAAAACGCGGAGTTTCACCTACTCCGACGTGAACGTCAGAAAATCCCTTGTCATAAGCATGACGGACGAGCTTTTCGAGAGTTGGATGCCCCGCCGAGAGACCTACACTACGGGCAGGCATCCGCGCTTTTTGTGCTGAAGCGTTGACGGGAGCTGCATTAGGGGCAGCTGTTGCAGGTGGTGCAGCAGGGCGAGGGGTTTGACCTGAGGCTGCTGCACCTGATTGTTGCAGCGTGTTGGAAGGTGTCTGTTGAGCTGGTCTAGCAGGTGCTTTCCCTGCACCCATATTCATAGGTGGCGGTGCTGGTGGAACGCGAGAAGACTGCGACGATGAAAGCGGCGGACGCTGCTGTGAGTCTGTCATATTTCAACCACGACTTGACTACGACAATTTGATTCTACGAACTCTTCTTTAGAGTATTCCCAAATCTATAGGGTTCACCATCATTGACACACAATCTAACCCATTCTGCATTCAAGATTTAATCGCTTTTGATTAAGCTCCTGAAAACAGCGAAGTTGCCACTAATTATCATTTGTGGCTGCCGAACACAATTATGAGAATTACTCCCCGAAATAATAAGAAGTGTTAAGGAGAATCGATAAAACGGTCTGTTCCAACTCAGCACCAGTGACTTAGGAATTCTGGTTATTTGATGCAAGCCCCCGGAAAGGCTTGCAGACTAATACCTCTATCTTGAGGAGGATTCTCTGTCCAGAATTCTTCTGAACAGCCAACTTTGTAACGATTTAGATCCATAAATGTTTCGCCTTGAATGTAAACTTTTTTGAATATAAGTTCATCTGAATAGAGAGTTTCTCTATACTGATTTTCACATAACTCGATTCTCCAGAATTGTTGAAAACACATTTCTGGAACTTTACTTTTTTTAATGACTACTGGAGGAAGAATATGGAATTAACATCACGCGAAAGTTTGACGAAGAATTATTCTTTAACAATCGTCAAAACCTTTTTGATTTGGAGTTTTACATTGGCTGTCTGCCTAGTGGTTGTGGGTTTTCCGCTAATTGTATTGATGGTGACCATTGGCTCTCTTTTGGCGATCGCCTTACAATCTGTCCTGCCCGTTAGCGCAGTTTTGCTAGTAGCAGGAAGTCTAGTTAGCATAAACGTTTTAGCAGTTATAGTTGGTGCAGCGGCACTAACCGTTAAAGGTGTTCATCCTAAGGAAGTGCGTTGGTTGAACTGGCTGCATGGAGAACCCGATCCTCTACATACTTCTGTTTTTGCCGCTTGCCCACTCACTTGTGAGCTGAAACAGTAAAACTGGCATGGGTCACGAGCGACTGTTGCTCAGGCTTTAATCACATTATTAAGTTTTGAATACAACAGTTTTGCTACCCGGTCACAACCGGGTTTTTTCATGTTTAAACTCAACCCGGTCAGCATTGTAGAATCATTAAGAATTGAAAAGCTCACAGCGAAGCTTTCGTTTAGAGTGAGCTAAGCGCGAGTACTCCCTTTCTATTTAACAATTCTTCATGTCGCCATC
>DALYIW010000026.1:0-8245 GCA_031970155.1 Coleofasciculaceae cyanobacterium CTOTU46601
CCCTGCTCCCCCTGCTTCCCCAATTTCTCTAATGACAATAAATTAGCCCTGCCTTGTCCCCCTCGTCCCCCTCGTCTCCTAATTCGATTGCCCCAAATAATCAAAAGCTTTAATAAATTCAATGAGTGTACTCACTGGCGGCAGCGTCGATTCTGGTGTTTGCATAAAGGAGGTTTTGGAACCGCCAAGCAAGATAGATGGGTTCGTTACATACTTGCCAAAAGCTGGGTGATAATAGACGGTCAAGGTCTGAGCGCGAGAGTTGGTAACGAGCGTATGAGTAGGAGCTTGCAAGAAGTTAATTGGCTCCATTAGTCCAGATATCGCTTTTAAGGGTTCGCTAGCATCAAGCTGATCGATGGATTGACTGAGCGTTGTAATTAACTGCCTAACTCGCTGTGGATCTTTGATTCCCAAAGTCTCTAAGTTTTGGGATTGGAGCATATTGACTAGCGCGATGATATTTCGATGAGTTGCTGCGGCATCCTCAAAAGGCAGAATCGCAAAGTAGGCAATGGTGAATAATTCAACGTTACTGTCAAGGCAAAACGTGAGAGTGGTTCTCCGAACTCCCACATCAATGCTGGGAGCTTTAGTGAGTATCGGGAAGATATGAGCAATGTGATGATAGATCTTGGATAAAGCTAAATTGGCGTCGAAATCTAAGGGAGCATCGATGACAATCCGGATGGTTGGCAGGGTTTCATTGAAAAACTTTTTTGACTCTTTGCTAGAGAAGTCAAGAACCTTACTGCGATCGCCATTTGGACTTAAATCAATCCACTCACAAGTCATTCCTTCCGTTTTTAGACCAAACCGAGAAACGGCATAGAGTTTTGCCCCGGTGAGTATAGCACCAGTTAAATCAGCTCCAATCCAATCCGCCTGAATCAGTCGAGTTTGTGTCATATCGGCGTGAACAAAGCTGGTATTGAGCAAATAGGCATTACTTAAATCTGCCCCCCTTAAGTTGGCTCCGCTCAATTTTGCATTACTTAAATCTGCCCAACTCAGATTCGCGCCTCTTAGATCTGCCCAACGTAGATTCGCCCCACTGAGATCTGCCCCACTGAGATTGGCACAACTGAAATTGGCTTGTCTACATTCAGTGTCTCTGAGATTGCTACCACTGAGGTCGGTTCGATTGAGGTCAGCTTTGCTCAAATTTGCGCCTTCTAGGTTAGCTTCTGTGAGAAATGCACCTCGGAGGTTAGCTTCACTGAAAATAGCACGGCTGAGCTTAGCTTGTCTGAGGGTTGCCTCTCGCAAATCAGCGCTACTGAGATTAGCTTCTAGGAGATTTGCTCTACTTAGATCAGCCCGAATCAGCTCACAGCGAATTAGTGCAGCCTGAGCCAAATCGGCTCCGCTCAAGTCAGCCCGAATCAAGTTGGCAACATTAAGGTTTGCCTGGGTTAAATTGGCTCCGGAGAGATTAGCGCCACTGAGTCTGGTGACTGTCAGTTTGGCTCGGCTCAAGTTGGTGTTACTTAAGTTAGCACCGCTTAAATTAGTCACACTCAGGCTGGCCTCGCTCAAATTAGCGCCACTGAGATTAGCGCCACTCAGGTTTTCTTCGGAGAGGTTAGCACCAGAAAAGTCTCTAACTCCTGCGGCATACTGTTTGAGAATTTTCGAGTCATTCATCTTTCTTCCTTTGCTACACATGTAGCACTTCAGTCCGTGTGGTGCGCTTCTTCCGTGGGTAAAGCGGCGGCGGTAGCGATCGCAAAACGTAGCTAGCCGCTAAAGTCTCCCTGATTAGAGCTTACGTATTTGAACGAAGAATCTAAGGAGTCGGGAGCCCTTGAGTCGGGAGTCGGGGAAAGCTTGATCAAATCCTGACTCTCTACTTTGGGACTCCTGACTTGTGTGCGTAAGTCCTGCCTTGTATCGATTAACTGAAGGATGAAAGATGAAGGATAACGGATGAAATAATCCATATTTGAAAATATGGGCTGAAAATAAGGACATAATGGCAGTAAGCTTTGTTGGACGTTCCATTTCATCCAAATGTTTGTTCTCTTGTCCATGGATAAATCCATGCCTTGCTTTGGCCAGGAGCTTGTAACCGCGTCGTCGGTCAACCCATTTCATCCTTCATCCTCTCTACTTCAGCCTTTTTTTGATCGGGGTTAAGGGGAGATTGTCGAAACTAACAGGTTTAACGGGGAGTGTCATCATGTTGCAGTTAAAGAGGTAATGTAGTGCAAGCATCTTGCTCGCACTATGGTTTTACAATTTAGAACGCAACTTGGTATCAAACCCAGTGCTGCCGCTAGCCCTGGCTGTTCCCTGCTAACCTAAAGAGAGTCAGCTAAGGAACCAAGGGCAGCGCTCAACACTAGACTTGATTTCAGGAGTAAAGGTATAGTCTCCCTCATTTTCACCGTGGGATAAAGCAAAAATTAATTAAATGGTTGGATAGACTTACGTTGGATGGTGCTGGAGGATGAACATTGGGATCGTAGGACTGGGGCTGATTGGTGGGTCACTGGGCTTGGATTTAAAAGCATTCGGTCACCAAGTCTTCGGAGTTTCTCGCCAGCTTGAAACTTGTGAACTGGCAATTGAACGCGGTGTCGTCGATGACGCTAGTACCAATCTGTCTCTCTTATCT
Source organism: Coleofasciculaceae cyanobacterium CTOTU46601 (assembly GCA_031970155.1). GTDB lineage: Bacteria > Cyanobacteriota > Cyanobacteriia > Cyanobacteriales > Coleofasciculaceae > DALYIW01. The sequence goes on from DALYIW010000026.1 coordinate 2,621, forward strand.
ACGGTTCAAGTTGTGTTCATATGCACGCCGATCGCCGCGATCGCACCAACGGTGCAGCAGTTAATTCCTTATCTGTCTCCAGATGTTGTGATCACTGATGTCGGTTCAGTCAAAAGTTCCGTCATTGATGCGGTTGCTCCCTTGTGGCACAACTTTGTGGCGGGACATCCCATGGCGGGTAAGGCAGACAGTGGAATTGACGCCGCTGTCTTAGGGCTATTTGCGGGGAATCCCTATGTATTGACACCGATTGAGACAACACCAGCCTCAGCCGTGAAAATTGTAGAGGAGATTGTGCGATCGCTCACCTCACGAGTTTATTTTTGCCGCCCTGAAGAACATGACCGAGCAGTAGCATGGATTTCTCACCTGCCAGTGATGGTCAGTTCTAGCTTGATTAATGCCTGTATGAGCGAGACTGACCAAACTGTCTTAGAGTTAGCACAACAATTAGCAAGTTCTGGCTTTCGCGATACTAGCCGTGTTGGAGGCGGTAACCCAGAACTGGGCGTGATGATGGCAAATTATAATCGAGAATGCTTGTTGCGATCGCTGATGTCCTATCGTCACAGCCTCGACCAACTCATTGAGCTGATCGAGGGAAAAGATTGGCAAAATTTAGAAACAACGCTAGAGCAGACTCACTTGCAACGTCCAAAATTTGTCATTTGAGGTCAAGGCTTCGGCTTCGCTCAGCTTTGACCCACCAGCGTTGCCGAAGGGTCAAAGAACAAGCAGGGGAGCAGGGGGAGCTAAAATCTGTATGGGCTTGATGAAAACACGAATTCAAGAACTTTGACGATCGCGAAACATGGCTGTCACAAGCACGTCACAGAGAATGTTTAGATTATATATATCAGCTTGGATACTCCAACGGTTTCTCATTGCGTTGGCGCATCCCGTCTAGGCCAGCTTTAGGTTTACGAAGCATTGTTCTTCCTAGCGAAGCTGTATTCCTGGAGTTATCACCTTACAATCCACACTGAATCTCATGGTACTAGACAGTCAAACCCCTAAATTTAATCACCCTACTCCTTCTCCTTTCAAAAAGGCAGCTACCTATTTATCACTAGTGTTGCTGGGAGCTGGTGTTGCTTTTTCCAGTAGCTATTTAGCAATGGGCAGGCCTCTAAACCAAGCTCAATCCTCTTCTCAAGACTCCTCTAAAGTTCTGGCAGCACCTTTGATAGCGGCTAACCCGTTGATCAATGCCAATACTAACTTTGTTACGCAAGTTGTCGATAAAGTTGGCCCGGCTGTGGTGCGTATTGACTCCTCCCGAACAGTTACCAGTAGAAGGCCAGCGATTTTTAATAATCCTTTTTTCCGCGACTTCTTTGGGTCTGACTTCCCTAGTGGACCTCAACAGCGAGTTGAACGGGGTGAGGGATCAGGTTTCGTGATTAAAAGCGATGGTCTGATTCTGACCAATGCCCATGTTGTTGATGGTGCTGATAAAGTTAATGTCATCCTCAAGGATGGTCGTAGCTTTCAAGGGAAAGTGGTAGGAACTGACCCAGTAACCGATGTGGCCGTCGTCAAAATTCAGGCAAACAATCTTCCTACGGTTAATCTTGGTAATTCCGATCAACTCAAGCCAGGAGAATGGGCGATCGCGATCGGTAACCCCCTGGGTCTGGATAATACTGTAACTACTGGCATCATCAGCGCTACAGGTCGTTCTAGCTCAGATGTAGGTGTCCCGGATAAGCGAGTCCAATTCATCCAAACTGACGCCGCCATCAACCCTGGTAACTCTGGCGGTCCGTTGCTGAATGCCTCTGGTCAAGTAATAGGCATGAACACCGCTATTATCAGAGGTGCTCAAGGTCTGGGCTTCGCGATTCCTATCAATACTGCTCAACGGATTGCTAACCAATTGGTGGCAACGGGCAAGGTGCAACATCCTTTCCTGGGCATTCAGATGGTAACACTCACACCAGAGTTGAAACGAGAAATTAACAGCAATCCCAATGCTGGTCTTAGTGTCGAGGAAGACCAAGGTGTGTTGATTGCCAAAGTCATGCCAAATTCCCCAGCTGCAAAAGCTGGACTGCGGTCTGGTGATGTCATCCAAAAAATCGGTGGTCAGCCAGTGAAAAACGCCGAGGATGTCCAAAAAGCTGTAGAAAATACTCAGGTGGGCAACAACTTACAAGTAGAAGTGCGCCGCAATCAAGCAGAGATTAAGGTAACTGTGCAGCCTGGTGCTTTCCCTACTCAGGCTCAGAGAGAGTAGTCCTACTGCCTTCCCGGTCTAAAGAATACCTATGTTGAGATAGCAGGAGAGGCAGGGGGAGCAGGGGAAGCAGGGGAACAGAAGAATAGGTAATCCTCTGGCGGGAAGGGAGCAAGATACTTTTCAGTACATCCGTTGAGTACCGAAAAGTATCTTGAGGAACTCCCATAAACCAATTGTCGCCACCACGAAGGAAAATCTTTCTCCTAATTTCTGATTCGTATTTTCTGAAGAGAGCTGTTATTTACAAACATAGGCTGGTAATTATAACATATTTGATGGGTGATTAGCTCAACGGTAGAGCACTGGACTCTTAATCCATTGGTTCAGGGTTAGAGTCCCTGGTCACCCATAAGTTTTTTAATAGGTCAGTACATCTACCTTTGACTGAATTTCAGTTCAATTCGTCGCAACAAAAAGTAGGCTATCCCAGCGAAGAGGATACCCAACTCAAAGCCAACGTCCATACCGTAGGGAGGGTTAACTAATTTAGCGATTTCACCGACAAATTGCTGCTGTGCTGCACCTAGGTAAACCCCAGCTAAACCGATCGCCATGGATGCGATCGCCGCCAAGCCTCTGGGGAGTTCACTAGGCGTATCCCAATCCTCGACATTGTACTCTCCACGACGAAATACAAAGTGTTCGAGAATTAGAATGATCGACCAGGGGCCGAGCCAGTAGCCCATGAGCTTTAGAAAGCTTTCCAGCATTCGGTCAAAATTTTTTGCAGCAGCCAGTGCCAGCGCCAAGTAAATTAAAGAACCCATGAACGTCCACATGGTGCGATCGACCTTTTGGAAGCGACGACCGAGTAACTGCATGGAGAGAGCAAAACTATAATCATTCGGGATATTGTTCGCCACCACCGATAGAGCAAGCAACACCAGCATCAATGCCCCATAAAGACCCATTGGAGATACAGCAGCAGCAAACAGTTCACCACCACCTTTACCTTTAAAAGCAGGAATAGTTGTTAAGGCAAGACCCAAGGTTTCTAACAGTACGCATGGGATGAAGATACCTAGGAAAGTGAGCTTGAAGACACGCTTAGGTGGAGTATCCTCAGGCTGCTTAACGTTATAGTCAGCTGCATAGGAACTCCATCCCGTGGCGAAACCATAAATAGCACTACCAAAGGAAACAAAGGAAGCTAGCTGTGCCATTCCAGTTACAGATGGCGCTACAATCTGAAACTTGGGTGCCTGGACAAAAAAAATGGCGGAAAAAATAAATAGCATAGGAACCCAGGCATAGCGCTCGTAATGATGCACGTATTTGTAGCCATAAATGCTGATCCATGTCGTGAGGATGGTGATGATGAAAATACCCACCCAGCTGGGAATTATTCCATTGCTCACGGCTACGAGCAATTGACCACCAATAATCGCATTAACCGCTGACCATCCAATACAGGCCGCAACATTAAACAGCGCCATAATCTTGGCCCCGATCCAGCCAAATGAGAATCGCGAGATCGTCATCTGCCGGAGTCCCAACTTGGGTCCCAACGTGGAGAAAAAGGCAACAGGTAGGACGCCAAGTGCATTAAAAAGTGCGATCGCCGCCAAACCATCCCAAAACCCCAGTTTAAAAAGGTTGATCGCTAAAGAACCCAGAGCGACTGTAGAAATGACAAGGTTAGCAGAAAGCCACAGGGTAAAGTTGTCAAAAATCCGAACGTGATGGCGCTCTTCTGGAGAAACTCGCTCAATTCCTTGTGCCTCAATTGCTGTATTTTCTTCAGGCTGCTCTGTAACTTCACTGCTCATATGCTAACTCCGAGGTTTTATTTCCTAAGCTGCCTTCAGATGCTCTTTCTAATTCTTCTGAAGCAAGATTCTGTAGTTGAACAGTAAAATTGCACTTGTCTTACCAAGGTCCTGTAATAGCCAATGTGATCCCAGGGTTATATATATTCACAAACATCGTTTTACTGTCTGGAGAGAAGCACAATCCACCAAACTCGGAACCATTCATAGCATTACGAGCAAACTGATAAAGTTGACCTGTGGGAGTCGCTCCAACAATGTAATTACTCCACGGTCCATCTTCACCGACGAATAAATGACCGTTAGGAGCCAAGACAATGCCATCAGGTTTATTTAGTATGCCTGAATTATTGGGTTCTAGGTATAGTTCAATGGTGTTATTAACAGTACTGTAACGCCAGATTTGCCCATCACCAGAACGGCCACCATTTGTACAACAAAAGTACACATAATTACCGCTATAAAAAGCTCCTTCCTCTCGTGAAAATGTAGCAGCTCCTTTGTTAAATCCTTCAACCCGTACCGTATCCGTCTCCGGGTCAGGCTCATCAATTTTGACCCACTCAACTGCCATTGGTTGACCGACAGCGAATCCAGTCTTGGTAGCGGCCTTGGGCATACCCGCAATTTTTAAAGCATATAACTCTCCTCCTGCGCTTAAGTTACCCTTTTGACTGGGAATAAAGCGGTAGAAAAGACTATCTCCTCGGTCTTCAGTCATGTAAACATAGCCAGTATCAGGGTCTACAGGAGCCGCTTCATGGTTAAAGCGACCCATAGCCGTGAGAGGAACGGGATTGACCAAGCCAGTCGCGCTAACTGGAACTTCATAGACATAACCATGCTTTTTGTGGACGCGATCGCTAGATGGAGTAGCGACACTCTCTTCACAGGTAAGCCATGTGTTCCAAGGGGTTCGTGCGCCCGAACAGTTACGATAAGTACCTGCCAACGAACCATACTCTTCGATTACTCTCAGGTCTGACCCAACCACCAATGTAGTGGTACCGCCTTTACATTGAGAATCATACTTTTTTGACTCAGGAGCGCCAACACTGGTTCTATCGGTTGGCTTAAGTTCATGATTGCGAATCAAGATTGTGGTGTTGTTTGTTCCTGGGAAAGCCGCCATACCATCGTGCTTTCCTGGCACCTTATAGCCATCGCTCATGGTTTGACCAACCTCAGATAGCTTGATGTAGGAAAATCCAGGAGGCAAGTCTAAGACACCTTTAGGGTCTGATTGCAATGGCCCGTAGACACCCGCAGCGAAGGCTTTTTGAGCGTAACAAGCCTGTAGAGGAGATAAAAGTACAGCACCTGCAACACTCCGGCTGGCTAGGCTAAAAAATTGACGTCGTGATAAAGACATAGTGCTCTTAGAGCGTTTTGACAAAGTAAAAGTGAAGGTATTTAACTTAATGGTAGATATAGATTTAGTATCTAACCAGGTGAATGCTGTTTCAGTGAGATTATTATGAATTCAAATCTTGATTTTTTCTTCATTAAAGCTTTATATTTTTGCTTATGATAAAATGATACCATTTCCATTGATTAGCTAAAAAATCGAAATTTAGTTTTGTCAATAAATTTAGTTAAGATAGATTTAATATG
>DALYIW010000026.1:8255-31170 GCA_031970155.1 Coleofasciculaceae cyanobacterium CTOTU46601
TAGCTCAATATTTTAGTTAATTAAAAATGCAAAACTTGGAGTTAAATTCATAATGTAATCCCCTTTCTGGATAAAAAATCAGCTGAAAGGGCACGATAGTACCCTTGCCCCTACGCAAGAAATATCTATGTTATCTAGTAGGGACACGGCAATGCCGTGTCCTTACAACCATTGTTAGGATAATTGATTCCTGAAAAGACCTTGAGAACACAAAACGCGATCGCATACATTCACCATGCCCTATGATCCCCAAAAACACCACCGCCGTTCCATTCGCCTACAAGGATACGACTATACTCAACCAGGGGCATATTATGTCACCCTTTGTACTAAGGCGCGGCAATGTTTATTTGGCGATGTGGTCAAGGGCGAAATGCGATTAAATTCTTTAGGTCATATTGCCTTTACCTGTTAGGAGGCAATTCCCAATCATTTTCCCCATGTTGAATTAGATGCTTTTGTGGTCATGCCTAATCATCTACATGGGATTTTGATGATTACCGACACCCCTGTAAGGACACGGCAATGCCGTGTCCCTACGATAGAACAATTTGGTAAACCCGTGCCTGGTTCTATACCTACTGTGATTCGTTCTTATAAAGGTGCTGTCACTAAACGCATCAACCTTATCTGCGGTATAAAAGGCACATCATTAATTTGGCAAGGAGATTTTTATGAACACATCAACCGCCATGAAAAATCGCTGCATAACATCCAACAATATATTGTAGAAAATCCTTGGCGTTGGGCAGAAGATCCAGAAAATCCTCAGCATCATCCTAAAAATCAGGAACTCCTAATCGATCTGCCTTTTTAAATCATTATGAGATTATTGGTGGAACTGTAGGGGCACGATATCATCGTGCCCTGTACAAACTGGTATTACTGGTATTTAATATCGCTAATCGAGCTGCCTTTTTAAATCATTATGAGATTATTGGTGTAATCGTAGGGGCAAGGGTATTATCGTGCCCTCTAAAGACTGGTATTACTGGTATTTAATATCGCAAGCCAAGGAACCAACTATCATGGCATCAACCCGGCACAATCTTCTTCTTCCACTAGCATTCCTTTGGTGGGTATGGATAGTTGCCATAAAACCGCTGTATGCCCAAACCATCACCCCAGCACCAGACGGAACAGGCACTCTCGTCACCCCAGAAGGCAACCGCCTTGACATCAGTGGCGGCACACTCTCAAAAGATGGAGCAAATCTCTTCCACAGCTTCCAGCAATTTGGACTCAATGCCAACCAAATCGCTAACTTCCTTTCTAATCCCCAGATTAATAACATTCTGGGTCGAGTAGTCGGGGGAGATGTCTCGATTATTAATGGCCTGATTCAGGTGAGTGGAGATAACGTCAACTCCAACTTATTTTTGATGAATCCAGCAGGCATAGTTTTTGGGTCAAATGCTAGTTTGAATGTACCCGCAAGTTTCACTGCCATCACCGGGAATGGAATTGGCTTTGAAGGAGGTTGGTTTAATGCAGTTGGTACTTCTAATTATCAAGAGTTGGTGGGTAACCCTAATAGTTTTGCTTTTACGATGATGCAATCAGGGAGCATTATCAATGCAGGCAATCTAGTAGTCAATCAGGGGAAAAATTTAAGCCTGCTGGGAGATAGTGTAATCAATACTGGGTCACTTACGGCACCAGGCGGCAATATTACCCTCGCCGCCGTGCCAGGAGAGAAGGTGGTGCGCCTCAGTCAACAAGGAATGGTGCTGAGTTTGGAGGTTGCACCGAATGGGGTAATGAGTGATGGTAGCCAACTGCCATCGACGACTGGGATATCAGCTACAGACTTACTTGGCTTGGTTAGTGGGGGGAGTGTCAGCGATGCGACAAGAGTAAAGGTTAACTCGGACGGGACAGTGAGTTTGACGGGTTCAACTATTACTATCCCAAATACAGGGGGAGTTGCGATCGCCTCAGGTAACCTGAATGTCTCTGGCCAAACTGGTGGTACAGTAACCGTCTTGGGGAACACGGTGGGAGTGATTGGTGGCAATATCAACGCTTCTGGCACTAATGGCGGTGGCACTATCCTTATCGGTGGAGATTACCAGGGCAAGGGAACCCTGCCTCGTGCCTTGCGTACCCTCGTTAGTAGTGACTCAGCGATTAATGCTGATGCACTGCTTGAGGGCAATGGTGGGCGTGCGATCGTTTGGGGAGATGAGGTTACAGGATTTTATGGCACTCTTAGCGCCCGTGGTGGTATTTACTCTGGCAATGGCGGATTGGGAGAGGTATCGGCGAAACAAAACCTACATTTCCAAGGTAATGCTGACCTAAGTGCGACTAATGGCAATTTTGGGATGTTACTCCTCGATCCAGAACAAATCAGAATTGTAGATGGCAGAGGTGGACCAGATGACAATCAACTGAACAATGGTATCCCGGTTGGTCAACCACAGGGTCAAATTTTGACCGGAGATGGCGGGTTTGATATTTTTACCATCTCTGAGCGGAGACTGGAGAGTTTATCGGGTAATACTAATATTTTGCTAGAAGCGAATGGCAATATTATTGTTAGCGACCTCAGAGATAATGCTCTCACGTTTCAAAGCGGCAGTGGGACGATTGTATTTAGGGCAAACGCGGATAATTTCGACGAGGGTGTTTTTCAAATGGACCCAAGTGACACCATCGTAGCGCCTGGAAGGTCTGTGACGATTGAGCGAATTGGTACCGGAAGCATTAATCCAGTTGGCATTATTAATACCAACATCAACACCTCATCTACGACTGGAAACGGTGGGGCAGTTCGCTTGATTACCAAGGGTGGACGTAACAGCATTCAAGCAGGAAATATCACCACTTCATCGAGTGCCGGCAATGGTGGAGCCGTCACTTTTGATGTTAATACTAATGGCGGTGTTACTACAGGTAATATCATCACTTCATCCAGTACAGGTATTGGTGGTCGTGTCACTTTTAATAGCACTGGCAGTATAACTCCAGGCAATATAAATACCAGTGGCGCTACCGCAGGCGGTGATATTACTTTCAATGGGCCAGTGTCTCTTGGTAGTGATGTGACGTTAGATACAGGTGCTGGGAGTGGCAACATCACCTTTAAAAGAACCCTTGATGGTCAAAGAAATCTAAGGCTAGCCGCAGGAATCGGGGATGTTAGCGTTGAGGGTGCGATCGGCAGTAGCCAACCCTTGGGAAGCCTCAATATCAGCGGCAATACTATTACTTTTAAAAATTACACAGGTACAGGTGGGCCTCTGGCAGTTACAGCTCAAGGAAATATCATTGGAGGAAATATTACCAATAGGGAAAACGGGGCAGTAATCCTGACAGGGACTGGCAATATTTCTACCTCGCAGATTAATACTTCTTCTACGAGTGGTAAGGGGGGTGACGTGACTCTCCAAGGCACCGGGGGAAATATTACTGTTGAATTAATTAATACCCAGGGAGCAACCACTGGTGGTGTTGTGAACATCACTACTGACCAGTTTTTCCGCGCTACTGGCACGTTCACCGACAATCAGGGCGCAGTGGCTAGCATTTCCAGTGTTGGGAGTAGTGGGGGTGGTGCGATTAGGATTCAGCATGGAGGGAATGGTGTTACTCCCTTTATCGTCGGAGATGCTACAACCAACGGCACGAGTGGCAGCATCAATTCTGGAGAAGCAAGAATTAACCCTAACTCTTCTTTTTTGTACACTCACGTTGAGTCGCCCAATATTGCGATCGTCTCTGTTCCCGATCCCACACCAACCCCATCACCCTCACCCTCACCCTCACCCTCACCAACACCAACCCCAACACCAACCCCAACCCCATCACCCACGCCGTTATCCAAACCAATTGTCTTAACTTGCACGTTGGCTTTGAGACCTCAAGAACTGGAAGAAAGACCAGTAGCAGAAAATAACTTATCACAGGATTCATCAGGAGCAACGAAGCAAAAGCTGATAGCTTATCTGAATGAAAATAATTGCCGAACGTCTTTCAGACAAAAAGTTGATTTAAGCTTGCCGCCCGCTTTCAAGCTTTCAACTGATGGTGAACCCAGTACTCCCACCTCTACGGAGTGGAAAGTCATTCCAAAACAAAAGTACACCGATGGTAGGGGCTAAGGCATTGCCGTGCCCTTACCCGGTACCTCAGACAATTGACAACCGCTATAGGTAAGTCTGATGGAACGGTAATGAGTATTACAGTTGATTCACAGAAACTGACTTATACAAGAACTTTATTCAGGCACAACTGAGGCTAAGTAAGTCAGCTGTGCGGGTGCTTATCTACTAGCAAAGGGGACAAAATCATATGGCATCAATCCAACCGCACTTGGTTCTCCCACTGACAGTTCTGTCTGGGGCGTGGATCGTTGCCATGAAACCCCTTGATGCTCAAACCATTACTCCAGCATCAGACGGAACAGGCACTCTCGTCACTCCGGAGGGCAACCGTTTTGATATCAGTGGCGGAACACTCTCAAAAAATGGAGCAAATTTATTTCATAGCTTCCAGCAGTTCGGACTCACCGCCAACCAAATTGCTAACTTTCTCTCCAACTCCCAGATTAATAACATTCTCACGCGAGTGATTGGAGGACAAGCCTCACAGATTAATGGCTTAATTCAAGTAACTGGAGGCAACGCTAACCTGTTTTTGATGAACCCAGCCGGAATAGTCTTTGGGTCAAATGCCTCGCTGAATGTACATGGGAGTTTTACCGCTACTAGTGCCAATGGCATAGGTTTTGAAGGCGGTTGGTTTAATGCGGTTGGTTCCAACAATTATCAGGAGTTGGTGGGTAACCCTAATAGTTTTGCTTTTACCATGCCTCAGCCAGGGAGCATTATCAATGCGGGCAATTTAGTAGTTAATGAGGGAAAAAATTTAAGCCTGCTGGGGGGTAGTGTGATCAATACTGGGTCACTTACGGCACCAGGGGGCAACATTACGATCGCAGCCATTCCAGCAGAGAGGGTGGTGCGTCTTTCTCAAGACGGGATGGTACTAAGTTTGGAGATTGCCACCGATGGGGTAACAGGCAATAGTCACCAACTGCCAACAGCCACTGGAATATCAACGACAGACTTACTTGGCTTAGTGAGTGGGGGAAATGTCAGCGATGCCACAGGGGTGAGAGTTAATTCAGACGGGACAGTGAGTTTGACGGGTTCAACCATTGCTATCCCCAATTCAGGAGGAGTTGCGATCGCTTCTGGTAACCTAAATGTTTCTGGTCAAACAGGCGGTACAGTAACCGTCTTAGGCGATAAGGTTGGACTCATCAGTTCCAACATCAATGCTTCTGGCACTAATGGCGGTGGCAGTGTCCTGATCGGTGGGGATTATCAAGGTACAGGGACACTTCCCAACGCTACGAGCACTTATGTCAGCCGAGATTCGGTCATTAATGCAGATGCGATCGCTCATGGCAATGGTGGCAAGGTAATTGTCTTTGCCAATGACGCGACCCAATTCTATGGCAATATCAGTGCACAAGGCAGTGCTGACGCTCAACAGGGTAGCTTTGTGGAAGTCTCAGGGAAAGGAACACTGACTTACGATGGTTCAGTTGATTTACGCGCACCTAACGGCAATTGGGGCACCTTACTGCTTGACCCAGCCTCTTTGATCATTTCCGACGCCGTAACTCCCGATAACTACAATATCCTAGCTCCCACTGCCCTCCCAGACCCACAGCAAATCAACACCAACAGGCTAGTTACAGCCTTAAACTCTGCTAATGTAAACCTCCAAGCCACAAGCGATATTACGGTAAACAGCACGATAGATGCTAGTGGTAATACTGCCCCTTTACGTTTTGGCAACCTAACTTTTACAACTCCTACAGTCAATTTGAATGCACCGATTATTCTTCAGGGTGGAAAAGACTTATCGGGTAATGCCACAACTGTCAACGTCGGCAGTGCTGGTAGGATTCAAAACGGCATAGACATATCAGCTATCGGCGCAAATGTCAATGTTGCTGCCGGAACTTTTATCGAATCAGTAACGATTAGAAGACCGTTAACCTTAACAGGTGCAGGAGCGAACAATACAACGGTGAGTGGCAACAATACCTTCCGTGTGTTCAATATTAGCGCCAGAGATGTCACCCTTAATGGTCTGACCATTGCCAATGGAAATGCCAACGCTACGGGGGGCGGCATTAATTACACTGGCTTTGGCACATTGAATATCAACAACAGCATCATCCGCAATAACCAGGTTACCTTGATCGACCCCAACTTTGGCGGAGGTATTTTTAATGGGATCGGTACAGTGAATATTACCAATAGCACCATCTCCGGGAATTCCGCCTATTTAGGGGGTGGAGTCTATAACGGTGCTGGGACGGTGAATCTTACCAATAGCACCCTCTCCAACAATCTAGCGACGGGTCTAGGCACTGGTCTTGATAGTGGTGGGGGCATCAGAAACTCTTTCGGCACAGTAAATGTTACCAACAGCACTATCTCCGGCAACAGAGCAAACTTTGGGGGTGGAGGCATCGCTAACTTTGTTGGTAACGTAACACTTGTCAACAGCACAATCACCCGTAACATTACTGACAACGACAATAATGGTAATGGCAATGGCGGCGGAGTCTCCAACTTTCTGGGTGGCACAGTCAACGTCAGAAACACAATCGTCGCCGACAACACTGATAGAGCACCAGGTACCACAACCAACTACCCTGATGCTTGGGGAGCATTTACCGACCAAGGTAACAACCTAATTGGAGCAAGCGACGGTAGCACAGGTTTCACACTCAGCACCTTGGTTGGTACAGTTGCTAATCCAATCGACCCTCAACTCGCTCCTCTACAGAATAACGGTGGCTCTACCCAAACCCATGCCCTGCTTCCTAGCAGTCTGGCTCTTGATGCAGGCGTTAGAGTAGGCGGAGTGGCTAGTGACCAAAGAGGCGTATCTCGTACCGGAATCGGTGACCCTATACCTGACATAGGCGCTTATGAAACCATCAAAGTGCTATTCAGCCGCCCCACTTACAGCGCCAATAATACCAGTCAGGCTCGAATTACTGCTAGGGTCGATCGCACTCCAGCTACTGGTGTTGGAGGTAATGTCATCGTCAGGTACAACACAAGCGACGGCACTGCCCTCTCTGGCACTGACTATAGCACCACAACAGGTAGATTAATTTTCACAAATGCCGTAACCAGGCGGAGCTTCAATATTCCAATTCTCACCACTGCCAGGAGTAATCGTACTGTAAATCTTAGCCTTAGCGGCTCTGCGAATGCTGTCTCTGGTCGCCAAAATGCTGCCACTCTGACTATCGTCAACTCGCCCACACCCTCACCATCACCTAGTCCCACGCCCACACCATCACCGTCACCTAGTCCCACACCATCACCATCACCGGGTCAAACACCTACACCGTCACCATCACCTAGTCCCACGCCCACACCATCACCGGGTCAAACACTCACACCCACACCGTCACCTGGTTCGGTACCCATATCCACGACCAAACAACTCTCACTGAATTGTATTGTGCCTTTGAGGCCACTAGAGCTACGAGAAGAATCAGTGAATGGGGAATCTGAGAAAAAGTTGATTACTTATCCCAGTGAAAGCAATTGCCGAACATCTTCTCAGCAAACTGTGGATTTAAAATTGCCGCAACCGCCAAAACTCTCATCTGATGTTGAAGAGAGAACGTCTACATCAACTGAGTGGAGAGTCATTCCTAAAGAAAAGTGAATGAGTATGAGGCAAGAAGGGTCATGGGGTGAATGATGTTTTTTCTCCCCTGCCGTGTTTGTGTGTGTCTAACAAAGAGTCATCAGCCAAAGCAGATGACCTTTAGTAATTTGTGAGGAGCAAAATGTTTCGGTACGGTGTTTTATCAATTCCAGTAGCTGCTCTGATTAGTAGCTTTTGTCCGGGTTATGCTCTGTGTGCAGTTCCATCTGCTACCTTCCCAGAACAAGCTGAAGCTGACGCAAACACTCCAGTATCTCAGCAAGCCGACTGGGCGTATCTAGAAGATGTAGGAGACAAGGGGGACAAGGGGGACAAGGAAGACAAGGGAGATAAGGGGGAAAAAATATCCCTATCTTCGGGAGCATTCCATTTTTGTCAATATATCTACTGTAGGGGCGAACGGCCGTTCGCCCCTACAATACCGAACATACCGAACATACAAGATTGGGATGATGCAGACGCGATTTGGCAATTCTGATGAGAAATAGTTTAATGCCCCTTGAGCTTGGACAACCAGGCGATCGCATAATGGATAAGTCCATCGGCGCAACTGTTCCCAAATTCTCCCGATGGAATATAACGTTGGATCGACACGCTCTGAGACTACCACAGGGATGTTGAGCGATCGCGTAGCTAGTAAAGTCAGGACATTGACTTGATCGATAAAGCTAATCACAGCATCGGGCTTACTTTGTGCGATCGCTGTTTGTAGAACATGAACACGTTTCAGATTGTTCCAGATGCGGATAACTGGGTTGGGAGATTCACCAGCAATATTGAGGGAAATATGACGAATCCGAAAATCTAAATCATAAAAAGGCGGTTTTGACCCATCATCAAAAGTCAACAGCGTAATTTCCCATTCCTGAACTACCCAGTAGTTCGCCATGATTGACATAACTCGCTCGGCCCCACCCGAAGATATGGAGGAAATGACCAGCGTTAAACGCATCGTTTTTTGGCAACTACCCAAGTATTACTGTAAAAAGCTTGCGTTTTATCAACGCCGTCTATAACCCAGCCAATCGTATTTATAACTACACAAAATACTATCCAAATAGGAAGTAAACTTCCCTTGAGCAAGCGACTTATTTTATAGGTATTCATTTGTATTTCAATCCAATTTAAAAGGAGAATTCCGATGGTGCTACCAACACCACCCTGAGTTTTTAAATCAATAATTTCGTATTCATTTTTCAATAAATTATTTATGCCATAAATAGAAAAACGCCGATAATCATCTGGTATATCGTGTTGATTATATATAAAAGGCACAGTAATTATTGCTAAACCTCCGTCTTTTAACACCCGATTCATTTCTGATAAAGTTTTACTAATATCTACAGTATGCTCTAAAACTTGAGTACATAAAATAGCATCAAAACAAGAGTTCTCTATAGGCCAGTGCTGTTCAGATTCAATCACAATATCAACCTGAGCAGCGGGATATACATCAAGACCGATATACTCTACTTTCTCTAAATTAAACCAAGTACTGTAAGGTTTATCGCCACACCCTACATCCAGGATTCTACCTTCGATAGTCGGTAAAATTTGTTTCAGGTCTGAGTAAATATCTTTCACAGCCAGCCATTGGAAATGCCAAAAATATATGTTTGGATGAGTTCCACAAATTTTATTATAAATATTGAAGTAAATTTTACTGAGTAGACTTATTTCGTCTTTCATCTGTTTTAAATAAAAATTTACTACCTAATGATTTTATTAACATTTTGCACCATTTTAACCGTTACCAGTTAACAGTATTTATCAATCAGCACTAACTGACTTTCCATCGGGATAATCAGCATCGTTTTTTTACAATGAAAAATAAACTTTCATTGCTTCCATGTATTCCCAACATTGTCAAGCATTTTTTAAATAGCGAAGATAAAACACCTTTCCAGTTCAGCATTCTCCAATTGATCAAGTAAATTATACTAACTTCTTCCACAGTAAGGTTATTTTTAAATATGTTAATTAAACTTTTAACATCAAAAGATTGTTGGTGTCCCCACTTATGAAAAACCTCGCCACACTTAGGGCAAACGACTTGGTTATCAATAAGATTCTCTTTGTAGGGAACAGTTCCAATTAATACACCCCCTTTCTTCAAAATACGCTCTATTTCAAGTAAACCTAGATTTATCTGTTCATTCGATAAATGTTCAATAACCTCTGAACAAAACACTAAATCAAACAAATTATCGGCATAAGAATTTTTTTCAATGTAGCCAACTTCTCCTATAACTCCAAATGTTTCCAGATTTTTTATCGATTCTTTACTAGGGTCTAGAGCATACACTTTCCATCCCTGTTCCAGACACCTCTTTTCCAGCCAACCATTACCGACTCCTATATTTAATACCGTTGGCTTAGTATTACCTACTATCTTCAAAGCTTTCTTAAAAAGGTAATTTAATCGAGTCTCTGACTGAAAAACAACATTAGCGCCTTCCGTCTGGAAATAATTCCATATCTTATCTTGATTCATCTGCAATTTTCCTCAAGTTGTTACTAGCACAAAAAAATACATACAAAAAAGAAAAAACATATACGCAACTCGTAGATAAAGCAATGCCTTTCACTCCTAGCCATTGCATAAATAAATAATTCAAACAAATATTAATAATCAAATTAAAGCCTGCTGCCCACATGAGTATCTGATTAAGCTGCATTGATGAGATTAGTCTGACTACGAAAACTCCTCCCACATAAAACGGTAATTGTAAGGCATACATTGCCTGAATTTGAGCAACGATATAAGTGTCTTTAGCCGTAAATGACCCTCTTTGGAGCAACAATTCAATGATGGGTTGAGAAAATAAGAATAAAACACCTGTTACTGGTACAGTTGTAATTACAACAAGCCATAAATAACGCTTCACCGTATCACGAACTCCTAGCCAATTCTCCTCTGCAACCATCTTAGAAAAGTAGGGAATCACAGCCGTACTCAAGGCTGTAGTAATCAGGCTAATTGGTAGTGCAATCACCTTGTTGCCATAATTAAGAGCTGCCACGCTTCCTGGAGACAACATTGCTGCCATTGATTGATCAACTAAGTTGGTGCTACACATTAAAAATGCTCCGGCGCTCATGGGAGCATATTGGTTGACTACCTGACGCAAATGAGAGTCAAAGCCATACCATTTTGGCCACAATGAAAACCCTTGCCGTTTCAGTGCTGTTCCCAAAAGTATCATCTCTAGCAGAGTGCCACAAACTAACCCGATTGCTAAGGCGAAGATACCCCAATCCTGATTTGCTAACAACAAAAGTATAGTAACCAATGCCGTTAAAGCCGGAGAGATAGCGGCTAGAGCAAAACGTTCCCCAGCGTTTAAAACAGCACCCCAGATAACTACAATGCCACTCAGGGGAACAACAGGCGCAATGGTGCAAATTAGGTGAAAAGTTAGGTCTAGTTTTTGAGGGCTAAATCCTCCAGCTAGCAATGGCAGATACAGGGATGCAGTGGCAATCATCAATATTGTAATGATTCCCAGTAATGCCAAACTCCATACTACTACCCCAGAAAAAAGTCGTTGAGCGACCTCTAATCCATCTTGCTCTCGTACTCGAATATAGGTAGGGATGAAAGCCGCATTAAAGGATTCTGCTACTACAACGAAGATGAAAGACGGGACTATTAAGGCGATAAAAAATGCATCTAAAGCCTCTCCAGTACCAAACCTCCAAGCTACTACTAATTCTTTCCCTGCCGCCACTACTTTAACCAATACCGTCATTAAACCAACGGTGATGGCGGCGCTGAAAATTTGGCGATTGGGGGAGCCAGTCGTCAGTTTTTTCCAATTGCTGAGGAGGCGTTGCACTCTTTGCCATTTCCTAATCGGTAAGCTGTATTGTATGCTAACTCTAGTTTCGGTACGGTCGGGAGAGTAGTGGGTGGAACAGAAGAAACACGGGTTACTTGAACATGAGGATATAGCGCCTTTCGTAGAAATTATTCAGTTTCTCAGTCTCAACTGGAAGTTTCTAGGGTTGACAACTATTATTCTGTCTGCGCTTGCGATCGCACTCTCCCTCCTTAGCCCTAAGCAATACCAGAAACAGCTGGCTTTGAGAATCAAAACTACTACGTTCCCCCTCTCATTTCAAGCTCAATCATTATCCGTATTCCCCCCAATAGACGTTCATCAAACGGGTGCCTTAGCAGCAGAGTTTTTAAAGAGTGTCCAGCTAGACCAGATTACCACCACAGCTCGATATGATAGCGAAACCCAGAAAATTGACTTAAATCTAGAGTCTCCAAGTGCTAGTGCTTTAAGTAAGGTTTCTCCTAAAATCATTAGCCAGCTGAAGACAAGGTTTCAAGAACCCCTGCGCCAGAGTGTGGAAACCAGCTTATTTGCTACCGAACTACAGCTAAACAAACAAAAACAGATTCTACCTCAGTTAGCTCGACAAATTGCTCTGTTACCCCCCACTAATACACCCAAACTGGAAGCCCTAGAGACAGAGCGAGCTAAGTCTGTTGCTGCGATCGCCGCCCTACAGTTTGACAAAAACTACCTACAACAGAGTAAAAAAAATCTGTCTGATTTTACGGCAAAAGTCCTCTCAATACAGCTTTTATCGGAATCCGATGTGCAGCAAACCCGCTCTACCGGACAGATAGTGGTAATTGCCGTCATTGCCAGCTTTATCATGGCGGTTCTCGCTGCTATCATCCGTAACCAGATCCCGCGTTTGAAGAATGAACTGTCTCAGCGGAAAATTGACCGCAGCCGAGGGGTATGATAAACGATCACTGCCAGGACTTACCCACGGGAGTCGGGAGTCGGGAGTCGGGAGTCGGGAGTCGGGAGTCGGGATGCCAGCAGGCTTATGCCGATTCAAGGGTTCCCTCGCACCCTAGATTCTTCGTCCAATTGAGTAAGTTCTAACTGCCAACCTCTGCTGGGATAAATCTTCTATGCCCAAGCCAGTTATCTCTCCCTCTGCCTACCGACTTGGACAACTGACGCTAGATGGTTTTATTGCCTGGTTGGCTTGTAGTCTTGCCTTCGTTATCCGCTTTGACGGAGACATCGGCGACACTCACCAATCCTTGGCATGGATTCTACCTTTAGTTGCCATTCCCTGTCGGCTGCTGATTCAAACTGGCTTTGGTTTATACCAACAAGTCTGGCGTCTGTTCGGCATTAAAGATGCCCTTTGCCTTTTCTATGCCGTCACCTTTTATTCTGTCCTGATTTTCATTGTTACCCGCGTCATCATTCCAGGATTTCAGCCACTTTTGGGGATTCCTCTGGGCGTCGCTGTCATCGACTGGAGTTTGTGTTTACTGGGGATGGTTGCCCTACGCTATATTCGCCGCTCATCAGGCCATCGCACCCAGCGCAGTCGCCATTCCTCATCGCATCGTTCAGAGAGACTATCTCGCGTGTTGCTGGTGGGAGCAGGTAGGGCGGGTTCTCAAATCGTTCGGGAAGTGCGACAAAACCCTCAGTTGAATTGGGAAATCGTGGGATTTGTTGATGATGATCCAACGAAGGTAGGGCGGAAAGTTGAGGGGGTGCCAGTTCTCGGTTCTTCTGCTCAGATGGTGGCGATCGCACAACGCCAGAATGCTGATGAAGTGCTGATTTCTATGCCATCTGCCAAGACACCACAAATTCGTAAATTAGTCAATCTCGCTCGTGGTACTCCCTTAAAGCTGAAAGTCTTGCCGGGACCTGCGGAGATTTTATGCGATCGCCGCCTGACTCCTCAAGCCAGGGAAATTCAAATCCAGGATATTCTAGGACGCCCGGAAATTAAGCTGGACTTCGGGGCTGAATTTACTTCCCAATTTCCTTCGGCGCGATCGCAAATTAAAAATCGTACCGTCCTCGTCACAGGTGCAGGAGGTACCATCGGCTCAGAAATCTGCCGCCAGCTAGCTCGCCTGGAACCCAAACAATTACTGCTACTAGGGCGCGGTGAGAACAGCATCTTTAATATCGAACAGGAATTAAAGCGAGACTTTCCCACTTTGACGGCTACTCCTTTAATTGCCGATATCCGTCACAAGACGCGCATGGAACGGATATTCAGCACCTGGAAACCAGAGATTGTCTTTCATGCGGCCGCTCATAAGCATGTACCCTTGATGCAGCATAACCCTACAGAAGCCCTGGAGAACAACTCCCTAGCTTCAGCTCATCTGGCAACTTTAGCTGATGCCTATGGGGTTGAAACCTTTGTGATTATTTCTACCGACAAAGCCGTTGACCCCTCTAGCTTTATGGGTCTATCCAAGCGCTTGGCAGAGTTAATAGTCAAGGCACATGCCACCAAAAGTAAGACTCGTTTTCTCGTCGTGCGGTTTGGCAACGTCCTTGGGAGTCGCGGCAGCGTCGTACCCATTTTTCAAGCGCAAATTGCTAGAGGCGGTCCGGTTACGGTTACTGATCGAGCCATGACTCGCTACTTTATGACCACTCCTGAGGCCGCTCAGCTCGTGATTCAAAGCATCGCCGTTGGTAAATCTGGTCAAACCATGATATTAGATATGGGTCAACCTGTGAATATCTTTGAGCTGGCAGAACAGATGATTCACTTGGCGGGGTTTACTCCAGAGCAGGACATTCCGATTCAGATTACAGGTTTACGGCCTGGAGAAAAGCTACATGAGTCTTTGATCAGCTCGAATGAACAGGTCGTTTCTACAGAGCATCTCAAGATCATGGCGGTTTCTAGCCATCTACCGCCCACTGAGGCATTGATAGATGCGATCGCTACCCTTTCAGACGCAACAACAAAAGGCATACCTTCTGATACTCTGTGGACAGTGGCTCAAAAATGTCTATTTAGCCTTGAAACATGAATCTCAAAAACATGACTAAATTAGATGATTTAGGTAAAGTCTTATTTGCCGACGGATGGTTCTTTTTTGTTCCTTACCTATTTTTTTATCTTGTATTTAAATATCTTCAGTTTAAAATATATGATTTAGAAATCGTTTTCCTTATTTTACATATTTTTAATACTTTAGTTTTCATTTACTATCTATATAAATTTTACTCAAAAAATCATCTTTCCAAATTATTATTTTGGCTTGGCATAATACTGCTATTTCAGATTCCCGGAGCCTATCTAGAGTTTCCTTCCGACGCTTGGGAGCATTTCAGGCGAATTTTTGAGTGGCAAACATGTACTCTTGTAGATGACCATTCAACTAATTATAAGTTTACTTACTTTTGGGGTTGGACACTGATGTCTGAAGTCCAGCCTATCTATAGAAGAATTGCACTTGACATTTACAGCACGTTTTGGCAATTTTTACTTGCTTATCAATTTTATTTATTCGCTTTACGAATAGGATTTTCAGAATCTTGGGCAAAAATTCAAGTTTTAGGAACTATCTGCTTATTTGGTACTAATGTATTTAGCTTTTATCGCTACTATGCTCTTTCTTCAACTCCTTTAGCATATATTGCCTATCTGCGGTCATTAATTATAATTCTTGATTTTTTTGATGGAAGAAGAAAAAAAGCTTTTGAATTTATCTTTTTGCTTCCTATTATTTATTGCAACCACTATCAAGAGCTATTGATATTAGTAATTTCATTTATAGCAATTTGTATTGCAAATTTTTATGAAAAAAATCAATTAAAAGTAAGTAAGATTACTTTGCTTAAAGTAGTTTTAATTTTAAGTTTGTGTTTCTCGACGGGAACTTTATTTATAACGTATTTTCAAACATATGCTTTTTTGATCACTAATTTCTGGAACTTTTATCTACAGAATTACTTTACAGAAAAAACTCCTAATACGTTAGTTATAGATCCAAGCTACTGGTCTAAATTGGGGTTTCTTAAAATTTGGGATCAACAACTTCCGTATTTTCAGACTTTAGGCATTTACGGATATATTAGTATGTTATTTTCCCTGATTTTTTGGAATAAATACAAGGTATTATCTACCCTAACATTTTTCCCACTTTTAATACTATTTTTTCAACCTTTTACACTATTTATTGCTACTCTAGAAGACCACTATACTACTTTTAGAGTTTTGTTTGCTTTCCCCTACAGTTTTATGTTAGTAGTAGGGCTTAAAGAGACTTTAACAAGTCTTTCTTTAAAGAATCAAAAAATTACTATTAATAAATACATTGTTACTATATCTTTATTGATATTTTTATCGCTGCAAGCCAATTTGCCATGGCGCGGGAGATTATGGCATAAGATATACCCTACGCCATCACAATTATCACTAAAAAATATAGATGTAACTGCACAATGGTTCTTTAAAAATCGTCCCTTAAAAAATTACTATGTCAATGCTCACATGCTTTTGGGAGTTCGCAGAGTAGACTCTCAATGTTTGTTAGTAACTGATAATGCTACGAGTTTTAGTTTGGTTACTCATTTAGGTTTACAATTCCAAGCAAATCAAAGATTATATCCCTATAATCCTAGTCAAAGTATAAACACGTTTGACAGTTTAAAGAACTACATCCAGTCAGAAAGTAATCAAAAGATATGTAGTTTTTTAGTCGGTATACCTACTCAAATAAATCCACCACCTATCTCAAAAGTCGGGCAACTTTCAAGCCATTGGTTACCTGATATAGTGAAACAAGATTTTAATTACACTAAAGAGTTTGCAGAAGTCACCGAATTTTTAACCCTTTTCGGTTGGTCTAAAACATTTGTACCTCCCTTTTATTTGCTTTATGAAGCACCTTTAATCAAATCATCTCACGATTCAAATACGTAGAATTTTGAGTTGTTGGTTGTTGGTTGTTGGTTGTTGGTTGTTGGTTGTTGGTTGTTTGTACATGTACTCTTCAACAAATAGCTAAGCGGCGAGTCTAAAGACTTTCTCAACCTGGCTAGAACTGGAGTTCACACCAGGGTGGCAAGCAGCAAGAATATCTTTAAACCGGAGAGGAGACGCGCCGCCTAGGGCATGTTTTCTCGTCTATTGTCGTAGGTTGGGTTAAGCGTAGCGCAACCCAACTTTCGTTACGAGAAATGTTGGGTTTCGTTCCAAGGGTATAACCTACAATTTAAGCTAGTAGGTTGGGTTAAGCGTAGCGCAACCCAACTTTCGTTACGAGAAATGTTGGGTTTCGTTCCAAGGGTATAACCTACAATTTAAGTCAACTCTAGGGCGAGAAAACTACAAGTTAAGTCAATCTAAGGCAGTTAACGGCTAAGGCTGAGCGAAGTTGAAGCCTTGACCTCACGGATGAGTCAACCGTTAACAGTGGTTGTTGAGGACTTGGTGGTGACCCAGGTATTTGCTGATATGCTATAAGTTTTGATGGGCTAGGCGAGTTGTGGTATTCGCCGCTTCTTATAGTGTGATGAGTGACATTGCGATTTCTCTGAAAAATGTCTCGAAGTGTTTTAAGCGATATGGGCGGCCTGTAGACCGACTCAATGAGTTGTTGTTGCCGGGAAAGAGTCGGGCTGATGAATTTTGGGCGCTGCGGAATATCAACTTGGAGGTGCCGCAGGGACAGACCTTGGGTATCGTGGGGCGAAATGGTTCTGGAAAGAGTACACTGCTACAAATTATAGTAAAAACCCTAACGCCCAATACAGGTGAAGTGGAGGTTAAGGGTAGAATTTCAGCCTTACTCGAACTGGGGAGTGGGTTTAACCCGGAGTTTACAGGGCGTCAGAATGTCTTTTTTAACGGGCAGTTGCTAGGTTTATCCCCGAAAGAAATAGAAGCCAAGTTTGATCAGATTGCAGCATTTGCAGATATTGGAGATTTTATCGAGCAACCCGTAAAAACTTATTCAAGTGGAATGTTTGTACGGCTAGCCTTCGCCGTATCCACCAGTGCTGAGCCTGATATTTTGGTGGTAGATGAGGCGCTGTCCGTTGGGGATGAAGCTTTTCAGCGGAAGTGTTTTGCTCGACTGCAATCAATTCAGGAACGGGGAGGAACAATTTTGTTTGTTTCTCATTCAGCAAGTTCGGTGCTACAGCTTTGCACTAGGGCAATTTTAATAGATCGTGGAGAATTACTCTTGTCAGGTAAGCCTCAATTAGTGCTTTCTATGTATCAAAAGCTAATCTATGCTCCTGTTGCTCAAGTAGAGTCCTTGCGTCAAGAGATAGGTAGCCTGAATAATCAAAGTGCAGAAACTCAATCAGACTCGCTAAATGCTAGTTCAGAAACTCAATCTCAAAAGCCAAATGCTTTAGGAAATCAATCTTCTGTGCTTCCAATAAAGGCATCTGCGCTTTATGACCCTAATATGATTCCTAAGAGTACAATTTTTTATGCATCTCTCGGTGCAAAAATTGAACAACCTCACCTGACTACTCTCGACGGTGAAATGGTTAACATCCTTGCTAGACGACACGACTATATTTATAATTACCGAGTCAAGTTTGATCACAAAGTTGACAAAGTAAGGTTTGGGATGTTGATTAAAACAGTCAGCGGTTTAGAGATTGGTGGCGCTACATCTCATACTATAGATAGTCCGATGGAATGTGTAGAGAAAGGTAGCATAGTTCGGGTTCAATTTAAATTTCATTGTTTTCTACAGCCTGGAGTATATTTTCTCAATGCTGGGGTTCTTGGAGTGGTGGATAACACAGAGGTTTTTCTTCATCGCTGCGTTGATACAGCGATGTTTAGAGTGCAGCTGGAAGCAAATATATTGGAAACAGGTCTAGTAGACCTTAAAACCGAATCTAAGATTTGTGTAATTAGCCCAATTCAAGTCACATCTACCGGATTGGATAACCATCAAGGGAAATTGAAAGAAAGTTTATAAGTTAATCAAAAATAGATTTGGGATTGCTGACTTTTTCTAAAAATTATGCAAGATTTTGCTACTAATCAAAGCATTTTTATAATTACTGGAATGCATCGCTCTGGCACCTCTCTAACGGCGTCATTACTCCAGAGTGCAGGTGTGGATATTGGTGAAAGACTCATGCCACCCGCCGAGGGCAATATAAAAGGTTACTTTGAAAATCTAGATTTTACAGAGTTTCACGAAAATATTTTTACTTCTCAAGGAATTGCTAAGACAGGTTGGACACTAGAGAAACAGATTCAAATACCAGAGCAATTTTTAGAGAAAGCTAAATTACTTATTCAAGCTAATTCATGTAAGCAGTACTGGGGTTGGAAAGACCCACGAACCACTCTTTTCTTAAACTACTGGGCTAACTTAATTCCGGAAGCCAACTTTTTACTGATATATCGTTCTCCGTGGGAAGTAATTGATTCTCTATACCGACGCCGCAATGTAGGAGATGAAGCATTTGATTTTAATCCTACTTTTGCTCTACAAATTTGGCTGAATTATAACCAAGAAATTCTCAAATTTTATGAGCTGGCTCCGGAACGTTGCCTTTTACTCAGTGTTTCTAGCATCACCCATGACCCAAATTTTTTAATTGATGCAATTAAGGATAAGTTTGGGGTTGCTCTAAATTATCCGGCTTCAGATATCTACGATAAATCGTTACTAAAGACACAGCAATTTAATTCGCATCGACCCGCTTTAATTAAGCATTATTTTCCTCAAGTATGGGACGTTTACCAGGAACTGAATGCTAAGGCACTGGCACCTGAGGGCTTGTCTTCTGTGCTGGTTCCTGAACTACCGTCTTTACCACCTTATGAAACCTGGGTACTTCAGGATTGGCTAGAGCTTCGGAAAATAGAGAAAGAGTCGTCCAAGTTACACAAACAATTAAAGCAGACTCAGGAGGAGCTGGAGAAAGAGTGTTCTCAGTTGCAACAAGCACTACAACAGAGTCAGGCGGAACGGGAGCGATCGCACTCCGATTTAGTACAAGTGAACTCTCAGCTGCAAAACACTCAGGCACAACTGCAAGACACGCAGGCACAACTGCATCAAAGTCAAGTTCAAGAGCAAGAAACTCAGGAGAAACTCGAAGCAACCCAAGAGAAACTCGAAGCAATCCAGGAGAAACTCGAAGACACTCAGGAGAAACTTGAAGACACTCAAGAGGAACTTGAAGACACTCAAGAGGAACTTGAAGACACTCAGGAGAAACTCGAAGCAACTCAGGATAAATTAACAGCCTTGCAATCTCTGCTGCAACAGACTCAATATCAGTTAGAGCAGTTGCGTGCTTTGATTATTTCAATGGAGAATACTAAGTTTTGGAAACTGCGAACAGTATGGATTGGACTGAGGCGATCGCTTGGATTAACACAGGATTCTAACTCACCGCTACGTCGCTTATTTTTAAAGCTCAAATACTTCTCGGCTGTGTTGAAAGTTAGAGGTATAAGGTATAGTCTAGCTAAAGTTTCTCAAAAAATTTACCATAGGTTAGATCAGTCAGCACCACCTGTTCAGGTGTTACCCGAACTGCAATCAGCAACCTCTCCTGCTGACGAAATTTACTATGCATGGCTTAGCAAGAATTTTCCCAGAGAAGCAGACTTGCAAAAGATGGCTGAAACCTTAGAGGTATTTAGCTATAAACCTGTGATCAGCATTATCATGCCAGTTTTCAATACGCCTGAGCGTTTCTTAAAAGAGGCGATTGAGTCGGTTCTCAAGCAGGTTTATCCTTATTGGGAGTTGTGCATTGCTGATGATGCTTCAACACAGCCTCATGTTCGGACAATCTTGGAAGAATACAGAGTCAGAGATAATAGGATAAAGGTGGTTTTTAGAACCGAAAATGGTCATATTTCTCTCGCTTCTAATTCTGCTATAGAACTAGCTGAAGGTGAGTTTTTGGCTTTACTGGATCATGATGACTTGCTCACCCCAGATGCCTTGTATGAGGTAGCGCTGCTGCTAAATCGGCATCCTGAGGCAGACATGATTTATTCAGATGAAGATAAAATTGATGACAACAATCAACTCCGAGAGCCATTTTTTAAGCCAGATTGGTGTCCTGACTCGTTCTTGTCTCGGATGTATACGTGTCATTTGGGAATTTATAGGCGATCGCTAATTACTGCGATCGGAGGATTTAGAGCAGGATACGAGGGAAGTCAAGACTATGACCTAGTGCTGAGATTCACTGAAAAAACTGAGAAGATATTCCACATTCCTAAAATTTTATATCACTGGCGCATCCATGCCGCCTCTACTGCCAGTAGCTTGAATAGTAAGACTTATGCTGTTGATGCAGCTAAAAAAGCTCTTTCAGAAGCAATACAGAGAAGAGGTGAACACGGTGTCTTGACTCCTGCTCCTGGACCGAATGGCTATTACTTAATTAGATATCATATTCAAAGTACTGATTTAGTTAGCATAATAATTCCTACCAAAAATTTAGGAAAGATACTGGATAATTGCTTAAATTCTATTTTTGAAAAAACTACTTATCCAAAGTACGAAGTTATTTTGATAGACAATGGCAGTACGGAAGAAGAAACCTTTAATGTTATTAAACAGTGGAAAGATAGAAAACCTGAGCAATTTCGCTGTTACTCTCTCGATATTCCTTTCAATTACTCAAAACTCAATAATTTTGCTGTTCAAAACTCCAATGGTAAATATCTTTTATTCTTGAACAACGATACAGAAGTGGTAACTCCTGATTGGATTGATGCCATGATTGAACAAGCTCAACGCCCATCTATTGGAGCAGTAGGTACCTTACTTTTGTATCCTGATAATACAATTCAGCACGCTGGTGTCGTGGCAGGTATTGGTGGTGTTGGAAGCCACAGTCATAAACACTTTCAGGTAGGTTCACCAGGTTACTTTAATCATATTAATACTGTAAACAACTTTTCAGCTGTTACAGCAGCTTGCTTGATGTGCAGACGAGATGTGTTTGAAGAGGTTGGAGGTTTTGAAGAAGAATTACCAGTTGCCTTTAATGATGTTGATTTTTGCTTTAAGTTAGTGGAGAAAGGTTATAAAAATGTTTATTTACCACATGTAGTTTTATATCATTATGAGTCCAAGAGCAGGGGTCTTGAAGATACTCCTGAAAAACTCGCTCGAATCATTAGGGAGACAATATACATGCAGAATAAGTGGAAGAAAATCATTGACAATGATCCCTGTTATAATCCACATCTGACAAGAAAAGCAGAAAATTACAGTATAGAGATATAAGAACTCTGCAATGATCATAGATTTCCGTACTAGGGTATAAGCACAAAACATAGAAAGAGAGAATCTTGTAGGTTATTATTCCCGTTATCCACTTAACACAAACTGTTTGTTTTTTCCATCTATGAAGTTTGTATTATAATTCTCTGCTAGACTGTCGATTCCACTTTTAATAGAGGGCATTGAATATGGCTTTTACCATAAAAAACTTTCTCCAAAAGCTAAAATCTTCAGAAATAAATTCTTCCGAGCAAACAATCAAGAAGTTACGATGGACAGAAACTGGCTCTCCAGTATTTTCATTACGTAAAGAAATTGCAGCTAGATACTTAAGAGGTGAAGGAATTGAAATTGGGGCGCTACATGCACCCACAGATGTTCCTTCGGGTGTGACAGTACGCTATTTAGATCGAATGTCTACTGCTCAATTAAAGAGAACATACCCAGAATTGTCAGAATATGAGCTAGCAGAAGTTGATATTGTAGATGATGGTGAAATATTAACTTCTGTCTTAAATGGGTCAGTAGATTTTGTGATTGCCAATCACATGGTTGAGCATTGCCAGAATCCCATATTTACTCTTGAGAATTGGCTGAGAGTATTGAAACCTGGTGGAATTTTGTATATTGGTGTGCCAGATAAGCGCTATACATTTGATAAAGATCGCCCTGTAACAGCACTAGCTCATCTAATTCGCGACTACACAGAAGGACCTGAATGGTCGATGAATTCTCACTATGAAGAGTGGGTTCGTTTAGTTGAAAAAACCTCTGATGACAATATTGTAAGACGGGCTAAAGCTCTTGCTGAGTTAAATCACAGCATTCATTTTCATGTTTGGACTCAAGTAGAGTTTTTTGAGTTTCTTGTATATTGTCGAAATAACTTATCTTTACCTTTTGACATTGAATTACTTCAAAAGAATGAGCTTGAATTCATTGTTATTTTGAAAAAGCAAAATTAATACCGTATGGTCTTTGTGTTCAGGTTTGAATTACTAGTATATTAGAGGATTTGCTTAAGTTTTTGCCGTACATAAAGTAGGTGTAAGATTAACAGAAATGAATAAATTAAGAATTGACCTAGGTTGTGGTTCTCGAAAAAAAAATAAAACTATTGGGATTGATATTCATGCACAGCCC
>DALYIW010000026.1:31180-46921 GCA_031970155.1 Coleofasciculaceae cyanobacterium CTOTU46601
TGTGTTGATTATGTTTTAGACCTTCAAAAAGAACCTTTACCCTTTCCTGACAAAAGTGTTGAATACGTGCATTCTTCTCATTTTTTAGAACACCTTGATTATCCAGTGAAAGTTTTTCAAGAAATAAGTCGAGTTTGTATAGAAAATGCTCAATTAGAATTTTGGACTCCCTACACTTGGTCAAACTCTGCCTTTATTTATGGTCATAAACAGTTTTTCAATGAAGACCATTATCTTCATATGTGTGTGTGGAATTCAAGTTTTTGGGAACCTGCTTTAAAGGCTCGATGGTTACTAAAAGAAATTAATTACATCATTGATTCAGATGTATTGATAGAACTACATAAAAACAAAATACCTCTAGATTTTGCCTTGAAATACTACAAAGGTATCGTTAGAGAATTTGGGGTGTTTATTGAAGTTCATCATAATTATACAGGAGAAGAATTGCAGCCTATAAAAACTTTTGCGGTTGAACGTTCCGCCAAAAGATATCCTGTAAAAATCCCCTCTGATGCCAATGTAAATTCGTCGGATTTAAACAATGCCTTTAAGTGGTTTTCATCCTGGGAAGTAGGACAACAACTGTTTCCCCTACCGCCTACTCCGCCAGAAGAGTTACCATCAGAACTTCAGCCAAATCAGGCAGAAGTAGAAGGCTTACAATCTCAGCTGCAATATACTCAAGCTCAGTTACAACAAGCACAAGCTGTGATTGCTGCTATGCAAAAAACTAAGTTCTGGAAATTACGGGAAGCCTGGTTGAAGTTCAAGAAGGTGATTGGGAAAAGCTGAATATCCTATTGCCAGATGTTAGGTATGCATAGAGCTAAGTAGAAAAGCAACAGGTAAACACTCCTATTTTCTTTCTTAAATTAGCTGCTATTTTTTTAGGAGGTAAGGAATGCATCGTTTTGCTGCTAAGTTTTTCAACAAGTACAGGAAGCCTGTTGAAGAAGACGCTAATTTAATTACTCTTAAAGAAAACGCTAATTTAATTACTCTTGAAGAAGACGATAATTTAATCATAGCGATAGATAGTTCTTGGTCTAATGACTACGCAATTGGAATACAGGGATGGATTATCAGTAAAAAGTGTTCTCTTGACGAACTTGACGAAATAGAAATTGAAGTAAATGGTACTACTGTGCCAATTACCTCCTGGTATCCACGTCCAGATGTGAGCGCAGCCTACCCGCAATATAAGTTAAGTAACAACTGTGGTTTCTGGGTACATATACCTCGTCTTGCAGAGCATCTTGTTACGTTTAAGGCTAAAAAACAACGCACAACATGGACTAAATCATTAGCTTTTAAAGGCTCAAAACCACAGCCACCTGTAGATTTTCCCGAAGGTGTAGATATTTTTAATGATTTCGTTAAACTTGTTAACGATAATCATCTTAGTGTTTTAGAAATTGGTTCTCGAATTGTATCTCCGGATAGTTCAAGCAAAAGAGCCTTGTTTCCAGGTGCTTCATCCTACACAGGCTTTGACTATTATCCCGACTCAAATACAGATGTTGTTGGAGATACACATAGGCTATCCCAACATTTTGGCAATCAGCTGTTTGATGCAATTTTTTCTTTGGCTGTATTTGAACATTTAGCAATGCCTTGGGTGGTTGCCATGGAAATTAACAAGCTTCTAAAAGTTGGTGGAATAACATGTCATAGCACTGTCAATGCCTGGCCGGTACATGAGAGACCTTGGGACTTCTGGCGTTTTTCTGACGAAGGTCTCAAGGTTTTATTTTCCCCGCCAATGGGATTTAAAACCATAAGAGCTGGGTTCTTTGAACCTTTACGTATGCACTTAGACAACGTTAGTCACCCTCATTATGGTTTTGAAGCAAAGCCTAGCTTTGGTGGCGTTGCAATCCTTGCGAAAAAAACTGCCGATTTTAACTCTGCTCAATTCAAATGGGATGTAGCATTAGAAGATGTTTTGGACTCAACAAGTCATTATCCAAAACCTATACATAAACCTATACATATTGATGGGTCAGATATGAATATTTTAGATAAATACGTTACGTCTGCACCTAGCCCACAGAATGCACTTGATATTTTTAAAGGAGAGTGGTCTTCAAAGCTGCCTGAACCGTTTTCCACTCTACAAGCTGGGTCAGCTCAGCTGTTTGAAGACCCACGCATGGATTGGTGCGATGCTCAATTTGGTGGCTTTGAAGGTAAAACGGTGCTTGAACTCGGTCCGTTGGAAGCCGGTCATACTTATATGATTGAGCGCCTTGGGGCAGCAGAAATTGTATCGATTGAAGCGAATACCCGCGCTTACTTAAAATGTCTAATAGTCAAAGAGCTTTTAGAGCTAAAGCACACACGCTTGTTGTGCGGAGACTTTGTAGAATATCTGAGAACCAACCAGAAAAAGTTCGACGTTTGTATTGCCAGTGGCGTGCTTTACCATATGAACAATCCAGTCGAGTTGCTTGCCCTAGCAGCCAAGGCATCTGATCAGCTCTTTATATGGACTCACTATTATGACCAGGCAATAATCTCAGGAGAGCCAGCACTCTCGTACAGATTATCAGATGGTACGCCAGCTGAGTATGCAGGCTTCCGGCATACACTTTACCGCCAAGACTACAAGGCAGCACTCAGCTGGGGTGGTTTCTGCGGCGGCAGCGATGAGTCTAGTAACTGGCTGAGTCGTGAGGATATCCTAGCGTGCCTCAGACACTTTGGTTTCAACGATATCCAAATCAATTTTGACCATACTAACCATCCAAACGGCCCTAGCTTTGCTTTAACAGCTGTTCGATAAGGAATCATTGAGTTTAATCTCCCAGATATAGCTATGTTTCATCACACAAAAACTTTGATACTTGCAGCAGTAGCCGTTTCATTAGCGGCTTGCTCTACTGGCTCAAATAGCACGGATAGTCAAACCTCACCAAATAGCTCATCTCCAGCTTCTTCAGAGAATTCACCCTCTTCTCAAACAACGGATACGAAAATCAGCGCCAATATTCCTGGAGCGAGTGATATCAAAGACGTTAAACTTACCCCTAATTCAAAAAATATTCCTGCTGGCTTTTTTGATGGAGCTAGCGGCTCGAAGGAACCTAAGCAGGACGTATCAAAATCAAAACCTTTCGCGGTTGGAGGTTGGGCAGTTCTATCGTCTCAGGGCAAAGTAGCGGATAAAGTCATTATCACAGCTGGGGATAGTAATACTGTGGTTGCAGTAGTTCCTACCAATGTAGAAAGACCAGATGTTGTTCAAGCGCTGAAAAATCCTGCTTTTAAAAATTCTGGTTGGGCTGCTACTATCAATCCTGCGACTTTACCAAGTGGTAAAGTCGTCCTTAGAGCCTGGGCTTACAATTCAGCAAGTAAAGAGGCCATCCAGCTAAATAACGCATTTGAAGCTAACGTTCTCCCATAAGAATTTAGCTCAAGCCGAAACAGCGCTAATCACTAATGGTCAAAGCGCTGCCAGTGTTTTTTTAGTTCAAAGACAAGGCAGTTAGTAGCTAGTTCTGGGTCAATGTTAGTTTTCTTGAGTACAGCACTAATCGCATCCTCCAAGACCAGAGAGTGCCCCTCAATGCATTCCATCAAGTCTAGGTCTGTCAAGCGCACCCCGACATCATAGAGGCGTTGAGCATACAAGTATAGGACTTCTGCAAGATAGTCAGGGTAGCCGCTGTCAATGAGCCAGGGGAACCAATCACGCTCTACCACTTCACCAGTACGCACTGGTTCTTGGAAGATGTCTGTTTGCAAAATGTTTTTGAGAGATTCCATAAACAGTCTTTAGTTTGTATATTCTCGCCGTTTCCCTACTCCCTACTCCCTACTCCCTACTCCCTTCTGATGTGCAATTTAAATGCACATTAATTCAGAACTGTACTTCTCGGATTTGGTGTTCGACGATTTCTAAATTCCAATCAGGATTGTCCTTAAGCCACCCACGGACAATGACTTTGTGGATAGCAGAAGAGTCGTAAATTTCCTGAAGCTTCTGGCGGCGCTCTACAGGGTCAGATGGGAGTAAGGCATCAGTCGCTCTAGATGGCTTAGAAGGCACGTCTACAGTCTGTGTAACGCCTTTTGGCTCGTTAATCGGGGCAAGGGTTTGAACTTTGACTTCATGAGTTTTCAGGACAGACTTAGCCCACTTCTCCCACTCATCATAGATGGATGCAGCAAGATAGCGATCGCTTAGATCTTGGCGCGCTAAAACCCCGGCTGGTTTGCCCGTCATCTCTGGACGCTTAGAGTATTTGATTTTGTTGGTATACCACTCGACAATCTCAGGGATGGGTTCCCCTGGCGCTATCTCCCATTTGTATTTCCCAGCCACCTGATCAAACCGATTGTTAGCAGTACCCGCATAGGGTGAGTTGAGTGCGATCGCAACTTCAGAAGCCAGCTTCTGTCCTTCAGTTGGTTTGTCTTCTTGCTGCAATGAATCTTGCCATTCCTCGGCCTTAGCGAGAATCGTTGACCATTCAGTTTGCACTGGCCCCCCTGGCTCCCGTTTAGTGATATAAGAGCGAGCATCACTGGTAGGAACTTCCCGTTTAGACCAACTCAGCATCCACTGGCGGATGTACTCAATGAAGTCAGGGTGAATGCCATTCGGGCCGCGCTTGAAGCGATAAGGCGGTAAACGTCCCATCGCTAGCTGCATTTCTTGAATTTCTGCTGGTGTCAGAGCACTCCAACTGGTAGGCATTGCCAGTTGTGATGCTAATTGGCGATCGCTGTTGGTGGTTAGCGAGCCTGCTGAGGAATTGTCTTCGATATACCTACTGTCGAAATTTGTGGGAGTAATTTCCCTTGGATTCTCTTTGTAAGTAATCGATTGCCTAGATTCATTAGTGTCTACCTCAACCTGGACATCAAATGACCTAAGTTCCTCTGTGTCCACTTCCTCTTCGGTTGTTTGTCCAACCTGAATGGGAGGGAGCCAACTTTTTGATGGAGTCAGGCGATAATTTGTTGTTGCTCCTGCCCTTGACTCAAAATGGAGTAGATTCTGAGTAATCAAGGTTTGTAAAGAACTCTTGACTTCAGCTACGCTCATCTGACAAGCAATTGCCATATTCTCTTCCGATTCCCAGGCTTCACCAAGACTTGCTCTTCTAGCTATTCGGACATAAAGCCGAAATTCGTAAGGGTCTAAGCCATAGTCATCTAGCTTTGAGTCAATGAAAATGGGCAGGTTGCGATCGTCAATAATCTTTGCTGAGTCCACGATTTCTTCCCTCCCATTGGCTGAATCTCTACGATATCTTCCGGCATGAGTGCAAACCCCTAGAGCGTGTTTTCTCGCCCCAGAATTGCCTTAAATTGTAGGTTGGGTTGAGGAACGAAACCCAACATTTCCCGTCGCTTTGTTGGGTTGCGCTACGCTTAACCCAACCTACACAAGAAAGAGTTTGAAAACAGACCCTAAGCCCACTCACTAGTATCTGTATAGTTAGTGGACTACAAGGATTGTCAGGGCACGGCAGTGCCGTGCCCCTACCCCGTACCTCAGACTTGACGCAAATAAACATTTATGATAATGAACAAATTTAATCATTAGCTCATGAGGGCTGATATCAGACCCGCCAGGAAGTATTAATCCGGCAGAAAAATCTTAATAGAGCGATCGCAATTGCATAAAAAGCGCTGACCCGACAGATAACTTAATTAGAGCAAGTAAAAATCACTGTGCCGCTGGCTCCACAAGAGCAGGCGGTTTTTTTTATATTCTCCCCCTTGTCTCCCTTCAAGGGCTATAAATCATTTGAGCCAAATCGTTACGTAAAAGAGCTTGTTGCTGAGTATCTCCTAACACACCAGCCAAAGCGATCGCCTGTTCATAAAAATTCCGTGCATTCAAGAAGTTACCTGCACCTTGGTAGGCGTGGGCGTAGAACCGCAGCGAGAACAACTCTTCATCTAGGTTTTTCTCTTTCCGTGCCAAAGCCATATGTTGCTCAAGCACATTCAAAGCCGCTAGATACTCTTCACGAGCGATATAAGATTGCGCTAAACCCCTCAAAGCTCGGAACTCGCTGGAGACATCCAGGCTACTCTGAGCTAGTCTCAGTGCTCCTTGGTAAGAAATTGAGGCTTCCCTCGGGTTATTGACAGCACGATAGGCATCTCCTAAGTTATTGCGCGTATTTGCCTCCCCTACGGGGTCACCTGTTTGAATACGCAAAGTTAAGGCGTTTTCGTATCGCTTGATTGCCTCAAAATAATTTCCCTCATTGGCTGCCACTAAACCAAGGTTACTCAGGCTGAGTCCTTCACCCTGCTGACTATTAACACTACGGGAAATTTTGAGGGCTTCTGTAAAAGTTTCTCGTGCTGCTTTGAGATTCCTAGATTGCAGAAAGACTGTACCCAAGTTATTTAAGCCAGAAATCTGTCCCTGAAAATCCTCCTGAGAACGGGCTAGCCCGACTCGGCGGCGCAGGGCATCTTCTGACTTCTCGTAGCGACCTAATTTTGCATAAGCCACGCCCAGGTACTCGTAGGTTAGACCAACTGCTTGGAAGTCGCCAATTCTCTGATAAATGTCGAGTGCCTGCAACCAGTTAGCGATCGCTTTATCAAAAAAACCTCTCCGCTGCGCCTGTCCTCCCAACCGCAGTAGTAAATCAGCTTGATTTCTCTCTTCCCCTTGAAGACCATTGTTTAAAGGGATATCCAGTTGTTGGTCGAGGTCAATTGTATCAACACCACTAGGGACAACTTGACCGAGAACCGCTGTACTCGAAAGCACTATCAATGCCAGAAGCGTTAGTGTAGCAGTTCCGTAGGAGTTCACAATCACCCCTCTTGCCAAATGAGCTAGTTTTTTGAGAACCAATCCTCTACTATCGCCGCGCTGTCTGCTTCTTTTTCCCAGATGCTGACGAGAACCGAAGCGCTTTGCTGCTGTACTACCAGGCTTTGCACACGCTAATGCGATCGCTTTTACCGACAAACACTCTCTTTCCATCTAGCCCTCCCCCAACTCAACTGGCTACTTTAAAAAACAGGCATACTGCTTCCTTCAAACTTCTCCTCTGGATGAGTAACTTTCTCACCAAAATAAATCTCTCGGATATCTTCAGGTAAAGCGGCTTGCAACAGCTGATACCCTTGTTGAAGTTGGGTTCTCACTTGAGCCGGAGAGATAGATTCTCCTTCTGCTTGCAGATAAGCTGCTATCCGCGTTTCGCTCCAGTGAAAAGTCTGTGCCATAACAACCATCAAGCGAACTATCGGTGGCAACTGCTCCAAAGCCTGTTCAAGGTAACACCACAAAGGCGGCGGTGCTGCATTGATGTCGTAGTGAATGGACTCAACTGGTGGTAATTCAGCCTGATTGATGCAGATGGCTGTCATATTAATCAACCAGCCTTGGAAGGAATCTGAGCCAGAAGTCGTATCGTAGCGTAAATCCAGTCCACGCAATTCGTGAAACAGATGACGCCAGGTGAGAGCAAACAGGTAGTCGGCTTGTACAGGCGATCGCGCCGAATGCCGAATCAACGTAAAGACAATCGGACTATAGCGACAGAAGATAGCCATGAAGTACTTCCCCTGCTCCGGATGGCGCTGAAACAGGGTTAGTAATTCCTGATCGCTCTGATGAAACAGTGATTTGACAATTGAATGATTAGATTCAGAAAAATGCGGAATTTGCACAGGTCTTAAATTCCCAGTTGGATTTTAGGAACATGATTAGGAGATGCTTCCCACTATATCTAGGAGGAGTCTTCTGAGAAAGAGGACGCTAGAAGTTTTCTGGCAGCCTGTTTTCAGAGCTGGAGGAGCTATGATGACCGACTGATTCAAGCTGTTCTCCGGCAGAGGGATGACTTCATTTAGCTAAAATTAGTAACATCGAGGGACAAGTCTTGTGGTAATAATCTTACCCGTAACTAGACAACAGATACATTGCAGTTAAAATCGATTTAGCACGCTTTGTCAGTTCATGATTTTATCAGTTGATATTATTTCCTTCCTACTTCAGCCCCTGCCGATTGGCTCTTTTTTGCCCGGTCTACCTTTAGATAGCCTGTTTTCAACTCAAGGCATCATGGTGATGCTACTGGCAGCTTACGCAGGTGCCATGTGGATGTTTCTCACCAGTGCTCCGAAAGTTCATACGGTCATGGTGTCCGACTTAGAAGTAGCCCGACAGTTTTATGAAGGTTTGCTCAATTTAGCGGCGGCGGAAGTTCCTCTACACTATTACTACAACTACGAGCAAACGTTAGGAGCCACTAGCATCGACCCCCTTTATCTGTCATCAACAGGTATGGGAGCGACTAGTGCTACTAGGTTCAAAGGGACTGAGGGACTGTGGTATCAGCTGAAAAAGAATACTCAGCTGCATGTGATTTCCGGGGCAAGCATTGGCAAAAAGAACCAGCAACGCCACGTTTGCTTTGATCGTGACTGTCTCGAACAAGTCTTGATGCGGGTACAAACGCGACACCTCAAGTTCAAAGTTCGCAGCGAGAAGCCTCTGAATTTTTTGGTGAAGGACATGGAAGGGCGCGTAATCGAATTGGCAGAAGTTTCTAATTAGTTAAGCTGCTGGGCATTTAATCTGCATAATCTACACTCAGGTTTTCTGTCAGGAGTCAGGAGTCATATCATGTCCGCTTAAACGCTTACAATATGCGTAGGTTGGGTAGAGGAACGAGACCCAACATCGGACTCTCTTGAGGTCAACCTACAATTCGTAACTAATCAACCGGGCATGATATCAGGAGTCAGGAAGTAAGCGCTTATCGATGATAATTACTTTGTCGCGGTTCTAGGCACTCGCTTGACTCAGTTCTTGCCAACGCTGTTGCCACAGCTGCTGGATTGCCTTCATCACCTCTGGTAAGTCGGCAAATTCCTCGCTTTGCCAGGTAAGTTCAGACGCTAAAAGACTTAAAGATTTAGTATCTCGACAACGGCGCAATACTTGCTGCCAAGCTGATTGCCACTCAATACCGGCTTGCTGATGGGCGCGGATTGGCTTGAGACGTTCCTCTTCTTCTCTCAGGTGTTGAGCTTGTTTTGCCCAAGCGTCGCGCCATTGCTGCACGAAATCTGGCTCGTCGTCCTGGTCATATCGTTGGGTTTCGCCGCGCAATATCTCTCCTAACTGGTCAAGCATTTCCCGCGAAGTGCAGCGCTTGATAGCGTCAAAACCCTGTTCAACCCAGAGGGGCAACTGGCGGTAACTAACGAACTTGGCGCGAGATTCCACCAGCTTCACCCAGATTTGATGACCCCAGCACTCTAGGCGCTCAATTTGGTTGAGAGAAATTTTTAGCAAGGTGGCGACTTGCTCCCGCACTTGGTCGATGGGGAACTCAGCAGGGTCTATGATTCCAGCTGTGATTAAGTTCTCAGACATGATGGTAGATTGCTCCTGTGCATGGGTAGAGGTGGAGAAACCCAAAATCCAAGCCGCCCCGTACAAGTTGCCATGAGAAGTCGAGGCGGCTAGAGGAGTGTTACCATTTCATCTAGCATCCAGACTGGTTTGTGCAGTGTGGGGGTTAGCTGCTCAGAAGCTGTGCTATAGCTTTTGAGTGGCGCTGAGATTTTGAATTTTTGCTTTTGGTTAGTTGTGAGTGAATATCACTAGAGTAGCAGCTTGAATGATAATTGCTCTGGTGTCAAGCTTTTTTATAAATCTTCATCGAAGAGTGGTTATTTGTTGTTGGTTGTTGGTTGTTGGTAAAAAAATACAAACAACAAAATCGAAGAGGGGTTGTTGATTGTTGGTAAAAAAATACAAACAACAAACAACAAACAACAAATAAATTAAACTTCTCTATCTTGACCGTATTTTTCTCGAATATGAGTATTGAAGTATTGACCAACTGATGGAGCAATCTTTAGTTCCTGGTACACGCTATCAGGAACATCATGATACTTGTAAATACTGCCGTTATTAAATACAGCTCGTAGGGTTTGAGTTGCCTGGTCATAGTCAAAAGATTTAATGACGTTGCTGGTACTCTTGAGCAAGGGAAAAGCGATCGCATCCCGAATACTGGCACAATCCGTCAACAGCATCACCAATCGGTCAATCCCAATCCCCAATCCGCCTGTCGGAGGCATTCCATACTCCAATGCCGCCAGAAAGTCTTCATCAACTCCCTGCGCTTCCAAATCCCCTGCTTCCTTACGCGCTGCCTGCAATTCAAGCCGAACCCGTTGGTCGATGGGGTCTGTTAACTCTGAGAAAGCATTAGCTGTCTCGCGTCCAACGATAAATAGCTCAAAGCGTTCTACTAAACCTGGCTTCTCTCGATGAGGCTTGGCTAGAGGAGAAATTTCCACCGGATAATCCAGTACAAAAGTAGGTTGAATCAGTGTTTCTTCACCCTTCTGCTCAAAGCATTCATTTAACAGATTCCCAATCGATTGACACTTATCTAAGTTCTCAATGCCAACTTTCTTAGCTGCTGCTTTTGCTTCTTCAAGAGTCTGAAACTGAGTAAAATCTAAACCTGTTTTCTCCTGCACCAACTGATGCATAGTAACTCTACGCCAAGGTGGTGTTAGGTCAATTTCTTCACCTTGATAGGTAATTTGTAGAGTACCTAAGACTTCTTGTGCAACGGTGGTAATTAGATTTTCCGTCAATGCCATCATGTCATGGTAGTCAGCATAAGCCTGATAAACCTCAACTGATGTAAATTCAGGATTGTGACGGGTAGATACTCCTTCGTTGCGGAAGATACGCCCTAGTTCAAATACCTTTTCAAACCCACCCACAACCAACCGCTTCAGAGGCAACTCTGTAGCAATCCGCAGGTACAAATCCATTTGCAGGGTGTTGTGGTAAGTGATGAAGGGGCGAGCATCTGCACCACCTGCTTCAGTCTGGAGTACTGGCGTCTCTATTTCGATAAAACCTTGTTCCTCTAAGTAGCGGCGAATCCCTGCTGTGATTTTTGCTCGTCGTCGGAAGGTTTCTCGGACAGTAGGGTTAACAATCAGGTCAACGTAGCGCTGCCGATAGCGCTTTTCGGTGTCAGTAAGACCATGCCACTTGTCTGGTAAGGGTAAAAGAGACTTGGTTAGCATGGTGTAGCGGCTGACGTTAACTGAAAGTTCCCCTTTCTTGGTGCGTCTGATGGTTCCTTTGGCACCTAAAATATCCCCAATGTCCGTTAGCTTCTTGAGGTGATTAAAAGCATCGGGGACATCTGCCATATCGGCTGTGATGCGTTCTTTGTCTAGGTACAGTTGAATTTTTCCGGTTTCGTCTTGCAAGTCGAAGAACGCCAGCTTTCCGGAGACACGACGCGCCATGATCCGGCCTGCGATCGCCACTTCAAAGTCTACTTCTTCTTCAGCAGGTAAGTCAGCAAATTTTTCCTGGAGTTCTGCCGCCTGGTGGGTAGACTCCCAGTGGTAGGCATAGGGATTCATCCCCAAACCTTTTAGTTGTTCGACTTTCTCCAAGCGTGTTGCCCGGATTTCATCCAGATTTGATTGGCTTTGTGGTTCTTGTGGGGACTGCTCGGACATAGTAACGAATCACTAGAGGCTTGTAGTATGGAACACTGAGCACATCCTTATGTCAGCTTCAAGAGCATCAGTGCTTGCGTCTCATTATAGGAAATGATGGGAGAGTTCTAGAGCGATCGCTCTTTTAGGCAATGGGTAATGGGTAATAAATCATATGACTATTTATTTCTATGGGACTCGCGATCAATACGGCTGCTTCTCCAACTTTTCGCCCCACGGTTTCGAGTTGGATGGAGTTTATTGGCCAACCAGTGAACATTACTTTCAAGCCCAAAAGTTCGCTGGAACACCCCACGCAGACTTAATTCGGCAGGTAAAGACGCCAAAAGATGCAGCTAAAATGGGGCGCGATCGTAAACGTCCATTACGTTCTGATTGGGAACAGGTGAAGGATGAGATAATGAAAAAGGTAGTGCTATGCAAGTTTAAAACTCATGCCGACATCCGCAAGGTACTACTGTCCACGGGCAATGAGCTAATCGTTGAAAATTCACCCATTGACTACTATTGGGGCTGTGGAGCAGATGGCAGTGGCAAAAATAGACTAGGGCTAATCTTGATGGAGGTACGAGATATTCTGCGCGAAATCTAAGGCACAGACTTTATCTAACTAAAGGAAACACAACCTCTCAACCCTACATCGCCTCATAAAGATAGCTTTTGAGTACAGCGTAAAGACCTCAAAAAAAAGACGTTAAATTGCCCTCAAATATATACTCTGACTGGGTTGTATCTTGAGTACAAGAATACAAGTTCCCTACCCGATTAATACTCGTACCCTAACCCAGAAATACTAGAACCCCTACACCAAACAAAAATTAAAAGGTTTATCAGCTCAGAGTTTAAGGCTTTGAGTACAACCTTAATTAATTCAATAAATCTTATCTAAATTATATGCACGCCTGTGTTTTGGCACGGCTGGTATAAAAACTAATAACGCCAGACACTTAACCCTCAAACAGAACACCGTTCTCCCTCTGAATTTTGAGGTAAGTGAAAAGACGCGATTGTGACACGATGCTGATAGCTTCCTCCTTTCGCGTCTTTCATAGCACCAGTCAAGTCACCTACCTGATCTACGGAATCCAATCAATGTCAATATCTACAGGCTTACCTTCAGCGAGAGAAGCTATCTCGCTCAACCCCTCTAATAGCAACGCAGTACTATCATACAAAGATGGGATGCCCAATTGTGCTATGGAACGCCTCCCAGAAGCGATCGCGTTCGCAAACATCCCTGCCAGTCACAGCGAAAACGTCCATCATCTCTACGCCCGGATGCACTCGCTAGTTGACCAGAGTGTTAATAGTACTCCACTCGCCCCCGGCAGTTGAAGGTTTATCCCCAATCAACCTCGTTATGAAACAAAAGTTAGTCGTAGGGTTGACACTGCTCACCCTATAGAAGAAGTGCGTTAGCGCGTTAGGAGCGTCAGCATTAGCTGAGTTATTTCTAAACGACTCCTAAGTTCACCCATTGCGGTGAATCAATCAGGCGAAGCCTATTGCCAGTGCCACCACGTACTTT
This sequence comes from Coleofasciculaceae cyanobacterium CTOTU46601, assembly GCA_031970155.1. GTDB lineage: Bacteria > Cyanobacteriota > Cyanobacteriia > Cyanobacteriales > Coleofasciculaceae > DALYIW01. The sequence continues at coordinate 44,220 of DALYIW010000026.1, forward strand.
GACAGTAGTTCAACAGGTTCGCGTTACCACCAACATTATTACTACCATGAAACTCCACTGGAAACTAATTGCTATTGAGCTTATTTTAGAACTTCTCTTAGAGTTAGCCCCAACTAGCCTCAGCCTAATGGCAACCCTCGCCCAGTACTTAGTTGAGTTATCCCTAGAGGGCAGAAAAGATTCAGTTCAATTAATAGTAGGCTCGATACGGCACCATAATGCTAATCGAGGGCCGATTATTGATGTTGCACGATAGGCTTTTACGTTAATTTCTAACCCTCAAAGTGCCTAGGTCAGTTGAACTTAGATTTGTGATTAACCTGTCTACTTTAGAGAAAAGCATTAACTTCTTTTCAATTATCAGTATAACCCAGTTTCCAACTTTTCAGTCAATTTTGATACCAAGTTAAATTTATATGACGGCTCGTAGGAAGCATCCCAATGCAAGCTTGTCGGTATGGCTGGGAAAGGATTTAGGTATTGGATGAAGAGGGAACGCTTATGTGGCAGAAATTGTAAGTTATGAAGCCTGTAGACCCAGGTTTCTCTCTAATTTTCTAACGAGAGTGACAAAAAAGGGCTGGTAACGGTTAAGCTGTAGAACGAGTTAGCCAAAGTAACTGTTAAACACCACAGCTTTCTCTATCTCTTCAGTTTCCTCTCTTGACAGAGTATTTGCTTATGAAAATTCATCACATTTTACTGAAAACGCTGAGGTCAAAAACAGCCAAGCTTGTTGCAACACTGATGCTGGTAGTGTTGGGAATGGGGTTTCTCCCTGTTTTATCTGAGAGTGCTTCTGCGAAAACCTACTCTTCTTCTCGTGTTACTAAAACGCGCAACGTTGGACAACGACGGGCAGGCCGATGGATTGAGGTTGACTTGTCCCGGCAACGCTTAGTAGCTTGGCATGGCAGAACCCGAGTGAAAACCTTTGTTGTCTCTACTGGAAAGTCACGCACACCAACACGCCTTGGCACCTATTCTATTCAACGCAAGTACCGCTCAACGTCGATGCGCGGTCGAGGTTACTACGTAGCCAGGGTTCCTTATACTATGTATTACTCTGGCGGCTATGCAGTGCATGGTGCCAATTGGCATAATCGCTTTGGCACACCTGTAAGTCATGGTTGTGTTAACTTGCGGGTGCGTCAGGCACGTTGGTTATACAGCTGGGCACCTGTAGGTACCAAAGTTGTTGTCCGGCGCTAGGTGAGCAAAAAAGGATGAGGGATGATAGCGCAGCGGGACGTTAGTCCGGGATGATAGCGCAGCGGGACGTTAGTCCGGGATGAGGGTACAAGCACCTTGATTTATTGATGAGCAAGAAAAGAAATCTTCATCCTTCATCCTTGCGTACAAGAATCATTATTTATTGATGGAGCTATTGCCACATTCATCCTTTATCCTTTCCAGTGACTGACTTAACTACGACGGGATAACTCACGCACTAAAGCCGCTAAACGTTGAGCGCTATCTGTCACAGCGAGAGCAGCGGCTTTTTGTGCCATATCCTGCAAGACTTGGGGTGAGTGTAGTAAGTGTGACACTTTACTTTCTAGCAATTGAGGTGTTAGCTCTGCCTGACGAAAAACCAAAGCGGCACCAGCATCGGCAAAGCTTGCGGCGTTGAAGGCTTGATGATCTTCGGCAGCGTAAGGGTAGGGCACTAAGACTGCTGGTGTATGGGTTATGGCAAGTTCGGTTAATGTCCCTGCACCTGCACGGCTAATTGCTAGATTGGCTCGCTGTAGTAGCCCTGCCATATTGTCATAAAATGGCATTTGGATATATTGAGGGTGCTGTAATGTTGAGGCGTCTGGGTCTTTTTCACCGGTTAAATGGACAATCCAGGCACCAGCGTCAAACCAAGCACGAGCACACTGACGCACAAGTTGATTGAGTGCGATCGCACCTTGAGAACCACCAACCACCACAATCAACGGTACGTTTTCGGGAATTGGAAGTTCTAGCTTCTGGACGGCTTGAAAATTGGCTCGTACTGGCGTCCCAACGTAGACTGTCTTCGCTTTGGGTAAATACTGAACCGTCGATTCAAATCCTAGAGCCACAGCACTACACAAAGGACTGAAAAAGCGCGTTACTTTACCGGGGATCGCGTTAGATTCATGCAGAATTACGGGCAAACCTTGCCAACGTGCCGCAATAATCGCAGGTCCTGCAATGTAACCTCCGGTGGTGAAAACACAATCAAATTTCTCTGATTTGAGCAGTTGCCGTACCTGATGAACGGAACTAGCGAGGCGTCCGAGAATTCGCAGAGTACCCAAACCAAAGCGTTGTTGAAAGCCTTCTACTGCAATAGTATGTAGGGGATACTGAGCGGGTACTAGTTCTTGTTCAAGCCGATCGGGGACACCCAGCCACTCGACTTTGTAATCAGGTAATTGTTGGGCTAATGCGATCGCAGGAAAGAGGTGGCCTCCAGTACCACTAGCGGCAATCAACAATCGAATCGGTGAGGGATGCAAGTTTTTTCTTCCTCCTACTGGCAGCTGCACTCAAAAGCGACAATTGGCAATTCGTTATAAATTGATCAATGTAGCATCCAATCTGCAAAAGTTTAGATAGCAATTCCTTGTTAGTTGTTGTTTGTTATTTAGGACTTACGCAAATTTTCGTTTGAACCTCCATATCTGGGGGTGAACGGCCGTTCACCCCTACTATATGTGGTATCCATG
>DALYIW010000027.1:0-2827 GCA_031970155.1 Coleofasciculaceae cyanobacterium CTOTU46601
GTCGGGAGTCGGGAGTCGGGAGTCGGGGAAGAGGAATTTTCATTCCTGCGTTGTGTACTCTACTGGCATGGTGTCTTATCTGAAAATAGGGAGTCGGGAGTCGAAGAAAGAGATTGTCACGATAGACATAATGGCCGAGAAAGCCGCCACCGAAAATGATACATAGCCTTTTTCCCCTACTCCCTACTCCCTACTCCCCACTCCCTACTCCCTATTTTCAAAGGTGAAATAGAAAGTGCTACCTTCCCCGTAAGTAGATTCCACCCAAATCCTGCCGCCATGACGCTCTACAATTTTCTTAACAATGGTCAAACCTGCTCCCGTACCTCCTCCATATTGACTTTGCCCATGAAGACGCTTGAAAATCCGAAAAATTGCTTCTAGGTGTCTGGGGCGAATGCCAATGCCGTTATCTCGAACGTAGAATACTCTGGCTGTTTCCGACTGCTGAGTGCTGTTAGCAAGATTGAAAGAGTCTGGCAAGCCAGCTTCATCTAGCCAGCCTACCTCTATCCATTTGAGGGGGTGATCGTTATATTTAATGGCATTGCCGATCAAATTTGAGAAGACTTCTTCTACCAAAACGCGATCGCACTCAATCACTGGTAAAGGTCGAGGCAAGCGAATCTCAAACTGGGTGTCTTTCTGACTAATACGCAACACTTCCACCACATTCTGCACCAACTGGTTCAAATCGGTATACTGTACTTTCAAGTCCTCTCGTCCCAAGCGGGAAAAATGCAGTAGAGCATTAATCAAGTCTTCCATCCGCTGTGTTAGACGCACCAGAGTTTTTAACTTATCGACACTAGAAGCATTGAGAACTTCAGCACAATCTTGAAGCAGCAGATTTGAGTAATTATGAATACCCCGCAGTGGTTCTTTCAAATCGTGGGAAGCAATGTAAGTAAAGGCATCAAGTTCATTATTGCTACGTTCCAAATCGACATTAATTTGAGCCAAGGCGTCTGCTTTAGATAGGACAATTCCCACAATTGCACTTCTGAGTTCCAGCGCTCCTTCTACCTCACATTTGAGCCAAGATAGAGACTTACAGCGTACTGTCTCTTGCCATTTCTCAAAAGAATGACGAGGTGAAATGGTTACACTACCATCGGCTGCAACGGTGACAGGTTTATGAGGATTGCCAGCCCAATTGATGCCTTGAATCACCTCAGGACGAAACCACAAGATATAGTTTTTGCGAATTTTGCTAATTGAAAGCGCTAGTAAGCCACTCGCAAATTCTTTAAAGTTTTGAGCCGCTGGGTACAATTTAGGCAAGGAATCTGTATAGAAAATATCGTTACTGATTTGCGGTTCAACCCAGGTAATTAACTTTTGAATCTCAGTTTCAGCAGGAGTTTGACCAATGAGAATCAACTCCCCATTAGCACACACAGCCGCGCCAGAGGCTCCTACTAAATTGAGTAAGTTAGCTTGGTCTTGAACTAAACCTTCTACAAAGTCTTCCGTCGAAGAAATTAATTCAATAAATTGAGATTGAATGGACTTTAATTTGATTTTGTAATCTAGATTTTCATTTTCTTCTTTAGACGCTAGTTCTAAAGCCATTACCCGCCCCAAAAACTCACAAGCTGTGCGGACTTCATAGGACACATACTTAGGCGATGTGTGATGACAAGCAATTAAGCCCCATAGTTGTTGATCTTTAATTAATGAAATAGACATCGAAGCCACAACATCCATAATTTTGAGGTATTGGATGTGAACTGGGGAAACGCTCCGCAAAACCGATAAGCTTAAATCTAAGGGTTGATGGGTTAATGGATTGTCGGCAGGAATTAGCTCAACTGGCTGATAGTTAGCATCAGGGATAAGTCGCAGAGGATTGAGGGTATACAGTATTTTGGCTTGTTTAGGAACATCTGAATCGGGAAAGTGTAGACCCAAAAAAGACGTTAAATCTTCTCGCTTGTCTTCCGCAATAACTGTACCAGCACCATCAGTATCGAACTGATAGACCATCACTCGGTCAAAGCCCGTTAGCTTTCGTATTTCTTGGACTATGACGGCGCACAGTTGCTGCAAAGAAGACGTTTTTTGCATCTTCTTGAGCGTGCCTTGAGTCATTTGATAAAACCCAAAGAAGTTGTGGTTTTCTGTGGATTCTACTGGTTCTAATTCAAGAATTAGATGCTCTTGTGAGCGGTGAACTATACCATTAAATGTGACTTGTTTCTGCGATTTTGGAATAGATAGTTTGATGGGGTTGACATTTTCAATTTTTTCTGATAAACAATTTATAATTGCATCGATCTGTGCCGAATTCAGCAGCTCTGATAAAGGTTTTGACAAAAGTTGCTCAGGGTGAATTCCCAGAACGTTGTAGGTGTTATTAGAGAGTTGTACGATTTCTAAATGGGGTTCTGTTAAAACGAAAAGCAGACCGTGAGGCTGAATAGAACCAGGGAGATGAATGGCTTCGCGATCGCAGTTGGTAAGAGTAACGTTTTGTGCCGTAACCAGTTCGATTAAGTTCATGAGGGAATTAACTGGGGTTTTAAAGGGCTGAAGGTTAATAGGTTCAGGATTTAGGCAAATTTCTTTTTGAACTGCCATTTGTAAGGAAGAACGGCCGTTCTTCCCTACAATATGTGGGGTCTATGCCTAAGTCCTGAGGTCGATACTGATATCTTGCACCATTGTCAAGTTTGCCCCATAGTCCGCCTTGAACTCAAGGATACTGTTAGCGAATTAACTGAGGAGTCAGCAATTTGTAGTGGCGTGTCATATCATGTCCGCTTAAACGCTTAGGATATGCGTAGGTTGGGTAGAGGAACGAGACCCAACATCAGGAAATCTT
>DALYIW010000027.1:2927-34113 GCA_031970155.1 Coleofasciculaceae cyanobacterium CTOTU46601
GATGTCAACCTACAATTCGCCACTAATCAACCGGACATGATATCAAGGCTAAAGTTGTGCATTTGTTGTAGGTTGGGTAGAGGAACGAGACCCAACATCAGGAAATCTTGATGTCAACCTACAATTCGCCACTAATCAACCGGACATGATATCAAGGCTAAAGTGGTGCATTTGTTGTAGGTTGGGTTGAGGCACTCGCACCCAACAAACACATAGATGTTGGGTCTCATAACTTCGACCCAACCTACAAAATTTACGCCCTATTTGAGGCTAGACACGCCACTACCGAGATTCCCTACTCCCTACTCCCTACTCCCTACTCCCTTCAAGGAGCTTGCCAAATGCGTTGGTGATATTGCTCTAAATCTGCATAAGGGTCTGGGGCAGCGTGGGAGTGATTGTGACTATGATCGTGGTGATGTCCATGATCGTGGTGATGGTCGTGAGAGTGTCCATGGCTAGCACCGTTACCAACAGCTGAAAGTCGGAACTTGCACAGGCCACAATTCATCTGCACCTGTCCCAACTGAGTCTCAATTTCTCGCTCCCGTAGAACCGATAATAGTTGAGGCTGAATTCCCATTTCGGGCAGACAGGTCATGGAAATTTCTGGGTATAGCTCTTGTTGCTGGGCGGTGATGTTGAAAATCTTTTTCACCAGTGCGCCAGTAAATAGGAAGTAGGGGAGAACGATAATTCGCTTAGGCTGGTAGAGTCTGGCGCGACGGAAGCCTTCTTCGAGACGAGGATGGGTAATGCCGATAAAGCAGGTTTCAACGGTTTGATAGCCGCTGCCTTCCCAAAGAATACGAGCCATTTTGTAGACATCGCTATTAGCGTCGGGATCGCTGGAACCACGGCCCACGAATAACAGTACTGTGTCTTTTCGCTGCCATTGGGGATGGTCGATTTGGGAAAGGCGATCGCGCCATAAATCCAAAATCCCTGTCGTAATCCCAAAATGACGCCCATAGTGAAACTTGACCTGAGGATGTCTCAATTTTGCTCGGTCTAACTCGTTAGTGACATCAAACTTGTTGTGTCGTGCCGCAAACAGCAGAATTGGTAAAGCTGAGAATTCCGTGTACCCTTGTTCCACACACTGGTCTACTCCTTCTTGAATTGTCGGCCCCGTCAGTTCCAAAAAACAAGGCACAACAGGTCGAGAGGAGTCTAAGGCCTGGTAGGTAGTGGCAAAATCGAGGAAACTCTGACGCCCATCATCATCTCTAGTGCCATGACCAATCATCAACAACGGACGTTGTATCGGTAGGGGTGGCAATGATAGTGACTCGGTATGAAAACGGGCTGTATCGATAGTAGACATTAACTTTAAAGCTCCTTTCCTGTGCAAGGCAGGAAATAGAGTAAACAAGCAACAACTAGGCTTTCTGGCTTAAGGTGGGACGCTTTGACCTTTGAAAGGATGAGGGATGAGGGATGAGGGATGAGGGATGATAGCGCAGCGGGACGTTAGTCCGGGATGAGGGATGATAGCGCAGCGGGACGTTAGTCCGGGATGAGGCGAACAGGAGTAAATCCATCGGTTTCGTATTAGACCGTAAATGGAGTTCGACCACTATCTTTTCATCCTGACGCTCTTTACGTCGAACAGAGCAACGCTCGTCATCCTTCATCCTTCATCCTTCATCCTTCCATTGACTCCCGTCATAAGTTGCTTACCAACCTTTACAGCTGCCGCACAGCCCCGGACTTGCACCGGTGTTTCCCTAAGTTGTTGCGGTTCACTTGTGCCTTGATATATTAGCCGATCTTATCCAGAGTCAATATCCAGGGGAGGGGCTTTGATTTTGTTGTTGGTTGTTGGTTGTTGGTTGTTTGTAGAAAGTGAGATGTTGCACAGGGGCAGGATGCTCATCTCACGGTGTACAGCTGTTTCTTGTGGAGTAGGACGCATTGCCTGTCCGCTCAAAGGCTGATTAAGAATGACACAACATCTGAGTGTGTACCAAAAACAAACAACAAACAACAAACAACAAACAACTCCTCACGAAAGAACTTTCTCAGCTGATGGGTGTACTTTGTCAGAATTATTATCGGCGGTGCTAACCGAGTTATGGTCTAGGGAATCTCTTACATTTGCGTCGCTTTTTTCCCAATATTGAAACTTGGTTGTATTGATATGCTCAACCCTTCCTCCTAGTTCGCATACTTGATCGACCATATCGCCAGTACCACCAGGACCATCACCCCTTTTGCCATCCCACAAGACAACCAACCGCACTCGTTCTATCCCGTACATTAATGTTGAGTACAAAGCCCAGCGATTGTTGCGCTGATAGGGATCTTCTCCCTCTGGGACGTTGCCGAGTCGTTCGAGTTGGAAGTGAATCTTTACCTTAGAATTTTGTTCGATCTCATAGAAACGTGACACCCAATCTTCGCCAGCAAATCTCACCGATTCCTGAATAAATTTAGCTCGCTCAAAGGGCAGCAAAATTTCTACTTTCATGTTGCGCCGCAAACAGGCTTCGATAAATAAGATATCTCCTCCACAAGCTGCCCCAGGTGCGATCGCTAAACACTGATCACACACTTGTAATTCATCGAAGACTTCCTCTATCTTTTGGTAAGCCTCACTTTCCATCGCTGCTGGGAAACGAGGTTGTGGACGATCGGGACGGTCAATCATATGACCGGCAAACAGGAGAACTTGCGGGGGTTGGTGGTTGATACCGGAATCAACAGATTCTTCTTGGTTTTCAATTTTGGTACATTCTGCTTGCAAAAGTGCGATCGCTGCTTGAACATATTCCGGGCGAAACGACAGCAAGTTCAATAACTTCAGTTGACTGAGGGTAGACATTAAGGTAGATTTGCTCTTTTCTGGTAAAGCCAGTGCCTTTTTGTAAGCTCTTGTCACCTGTTTCGGGTCTTGTGCTGTACAAACTGCCAAATCGCCTAATGAGACAAGTGCCCAATAATTGTTGCTATCGTCTTTGGTTGCGCTGTCTAGGCAAAACTGAATTGCTCCTTGTATCGTGGGCAACTGTTGCCTGAGGGTTTCCTCTTCCGGGTCATTATCAGTACCGACTTGCTGCGCTAAATGTTCTAGAACTGCGGACAACATGAAGGCATTGAGGCCTGCGTAGGAATCGTTTTGTTGTAAACGATAAGCTTTGAGGTAAGTTTGAATTGATTTAATCAGCAATTGAGCAGATTCATAAGCCCCTTTCAAACGTTCCTGCTCATCAACAATTTCTTCCCAAGAATTCTTCCATTTTTCTTTGTAAATATAAGCTAGACCACAGATTGCCTCAATATTATTGGGTTCATCTTGTAGCAACCTTTCCAAGTTCACAATCGCCTCGTCAAATTTCTTAAGCTGGCTCAGGTGAAACGCTTCCTGGCAACGAAACTCGGAATTTTCCGCATTTATTGTTAGACCTTGGCAGTATACTTTCAATGCCAACTCATGATTTCTTAAATCTGTTAAGGCTTCACCGGCTTGAGCGATCGCTTCTTCTTTAATTAGAGGATTGCTCACCTCTTCAGTTAACAGCAACACATCGCCACTTCGCTTTTGTCGCTTGGCAATCTCTACTCGCTCTTTCCACTCTTCATACTCCTGCCAGTAACCCTTAGCTAGATGCGTCTCTAACTGTTTGCGATCGGGTTCTTTTAGACCTGTCAGAAAATTGAAAATTGGGCTGTGAATCCTGGTTTTATTTGAGTCCCAGGTAGCGCGAGCCATTTTGATAATTGCTTGCTTATCCTTCTCCAGATGCTGGGGATGTGGGCGACCGTTGGCATCACATTGATAGGGCAGGGCGCGGACATTAAAAATATCGTAAGGCAGGTAATCTCGACCGCATTGAATATGAATTACCCCTCGCTTTCGCAAAGCATGACGAATGCCCAATTCATAAAAAACATTGGCATTATCAATACTCAAGTCAGCGAGTACCAAGTCAGCGAGTAAAAGCTCCTGAAACATATCACTTAAAATATCGCCACTACTGGCTTCTTCATCCGCTCTAAATGACTCAAATCCTGCCTCTTCTAACGCTGGTTTAATTAACTGTTCATAGATGCTATTGAAATCAATCCAGTTTCCTTCTCGCCCTTTCTTTCGACCAAATGGCATCACGACGAATGCATGAGGTAATCCTTTTTTGTTGTTTTTTTTGGGTTCTGCTTTGGCTAGTTGGGCGGCTTTTTGGGGAAGGATTTCTGCTTCTGTTAGGATAATTTCCTCGGCTGTTTGCTTTTCAGGTGATAGCACTGGGTAAATGGTTGAGGGAACTGGCGATCGCATCACCTCAGTTAATAAATCGCTGGTTTTAGCGTGCAAGTCAGTAACCGCTTGACGCATTTGGGTGATGTGTTGATTATGTTGACTCCAGAGGACTTTTTCTGTAGCAATGACCAATTTGAAAAACTCTTCGCCGGTTCGTTCTTCTGATGTTAGGCTGTGCCAGCGATCGCTAATCAGATTCAGCTCAAGAATCAGTTGATTGTAATTGTTAATCGCCGAGTCTAAACGAGACACTTCCTGCCAAAGACTTAAAGCTGTGCCCATTGAGGTTGTCAAGGCTCTCCAGATTTCTATTCTATCTGCTAAACCAGCCACAAAGGCGCTCAAACCAGCTAAAGCAAAAATCCCAATCTGCAAGCTAATTCGGGTGGCGTAGAGTCTCTCAAATTCTTGAGAATGCCATTTCAGTTGCGCTTCTAATCGATAGTGCAGGTAGTCGTCTGCCCATAAATCATTCAACGCTGAGTCGCCGTTTTTCGCTTCTGGAGAATCATCTGGCGGAATATTGCCTGTATAAGGGGTAAGCTCTAGATTACCGCCAACGATCTCAATGACCTGGCGTTGAATAGCTGTAACTCGCTGTGATAGCCACTGATGACGAGTTGCTTGTCCTTGTAGCAGCGTGCGATAAAGATAAATTTCTTTTTTAATTTCCTCGGCACCTGTGCTGAGTACCTGCCAGTATTGTCCTTGTTGCAGTTTGTTGGCAAAGACCAAAATTACAGCACTGACAATTGGGACTAAAATCAGACAAGCTCTGAGAACTTCGCCATTAGAGGATGCGCCACTATCAATTTGAGAGATCGCGATCGCCAGCACAGTAGCAACCACACTCAGAGTAATGCTAGAGCCTCGCAGTATCAAGTATTTCCGAGAAGCGGCTGCCGCGTTGGTTTCCAGTTGAGCGTAACGTTGCCAAGCGGTTTCCAAGGCCAGAGAATGAGCTTGTTCAAGGCTTTTAACATTATTTTGAATCATTTTAGACCCTTCATATCACAGAAAATCCGAGTTCATAGTTATTTTTTGTTAATTTTTTGTTATTGAGACCAACAACTAACAACTAACAACCAACAACCAACAACCAACAACCAACAACCTGATGATCCCCCGTATCAGAAAGTGGGGTATGAGTTAATTTTCTCATGTCCTCCAGGTTAATCTTTGACGGTGCCATCTGGCATGATTGCACAACCAAACTTTGCTCCACTCAAGATAGCTGCACTTAGATTAGCGGCTTTTAAATTGGCGTTTTCCAAGTTGGCATCACTTAAATCTGCTCCTCGCAAATCAGCTGAGGTAAGATTGGCTCCACTCAAATTTGCCGAACATAGGCATGTTCCACATAGGTTTGCTGCACTTAAGTTGGCTCCGCTTAAATTTATTTTCTGAAGGTTGACACCAACCAAATTTATCCCGTTGAGGTTAACACCACTGAGGTTTGTTTGATGATCAAATATCAATTTTGCATTCTTTAAATTAGTTTGACTTAAGTCGGCGGCGGCTAAGTTAGTTCTCTGCAAGTTGGCTCCCAATAAGTTAGCACCACTTAATTGTGCTGCTGTGAGATTCGCATACTCCAAATTAGCATCACCCAAATGAGATTTACTGAGATTGGCTTGAATAAGTTTGGCGCGGCATAAGTTAGCACGGCTAAGATTTGCCCCACTCAAATTGACTTCACACAAGTTTGAATTAGAAAGCTGGGTAGAGTTCAAATTTGCTCCTCGCAAGTCGGCTCCAGTTAGGTTTACATTATTGAGGTCAATACCAGCTAAATTGGCATTTTGTAACGAGGCATTGGGGGCAATCAAGTAAGCGCCTGATTTTACTGGGTCAAATCCCTTGGGAAAGATAGTTGCCTCATTGTAAATGGCTTGCTGGAGATTGGCTCCTTGCAGGTTTGAGCCTTCTAGATTAGCTTCTAACAAATTCGCTCGGCTTAAATTCGCCTCACTCAGGTTGGCATTAATTAAGGTGGTTTTTCTCAGATTTGACCCGCTCAAATTGGCTTGACTAAGATTGGCTTGATTAAGGTTTACCTGCTGGGATAAATTGGCTTCACTGAGGTTGGCTTCGCTCAGATTTGCCTTCTCTAGGTCGGTTGATTTGAGAGTTGCTTGATGAAGGTCTGCCTTGGTTAGATTTGCCTCACTAAGGTTAGTATTCAAAAAATTGGCTTTACACAGTTGAGCACCTTTTAAATTTGTTTTACTAAGATTTACTCCTCTAAGGTGTGCCTTCTTGAGTTTGGCTCCAGTCAAGTTAGCGTGGCTCAGGTTGAGGTTATAACTTAGAAACTTTCGAGTTAGATCGACTCTAGCTAGGTTAATTCCTCGAAAATCTAGTTTCTCTTCGTTATACTGTCTCAAAAATTCTTCAGCACTAATAGGTTCTTGAGTCTGTTGGATAAAATTATCAGTTGTGTGTGTTGTCTGAAGTTCAGCCTCTTCGAGATTTGCAAAGTAATCAGTAGACTCCTGCTTGTCAGACGATGTGTCAAGCGCTTCGGCTTGATCGAGACTTTCAAGGGCGTGGAAAGTCTCCTGCCAAGTTGGTGTAGATGACTGATGTTGCTGCTGTTGCAACTGGGCCAGTTTTTCGGCTAGCAGTGCGATCGCAATCTGCAAACTTTCGATCTGCTCTAACTCTGGACGGTTATTAAATTTTTTGGTTAACCCATCTAGCTGATGTTTAACTCGTACCGCATACTTTGCTACTATATGCAGCCGCTCTTCGAGCTGCTCAATCCTCGAAACCAAAGACGCTAGATCCTGCGATCGGTCAGATGTATTCATCAATCTTCAAGCGACTAGGGTTATACTCATTTTCTTTGTTAAGTGTTTGCGTAGCAAAGTGTGTTACTAGCATAGCCATAGTGTAGGTATATCACCTCGATTGTTTCAGGTAAGCACAGCTTTCGCTAGTTCTCACTAATTGGTAAGACATAGCCGCTATAATCCTCTTCTGTCACTCACAACAGAGAATTTTCAGAAAGTGTTGATTTTGTAGAGTGTTAGCTCTGGCGGTAGCGATTTCAAAAAGGATCAGGATTTACGCAAAACCTCTACATGTAAGGTGGGCAGTGCCCACCCTACTTCCCTCCCGACTCCCGACTCCCTAGTTGAAAGTAACAATATAGCGATAAAGATGTTGAAGGATTGTCATTTACCATTTTCTGCCTGGTTCATCGGCACTCTGCTAGCAGTACTAGCCATCACAAACCTGGCTCCCTTTTCAGTCGCCCAAAGTCCTTCAATCAAGCCGTCACAGCCCTCCAGAACCCCAAATCGCACGGTTAATTGTGAAATCTTGGTGGCTGGTGGTGGATTGGCGGGGGCGGCTACAGCTTATGAAGCCTTGTTGGCTGGACGTACGGTTTGTATAACTGAGATTACCGACTGGATAGGAGGGCAAATTTCTGCTCAAGGAACCTCTGCCTTTGACGAAGCAAAAAAGCAACGCGATCGCCTTTTCTACTCTCGCGGCTACAATGAACTACGCCAGAGCGTTGAGCGCAAATACGGCAAACTCAATCCTGGTGATTGCTGGGTTAGTGTTTCCTGCTTCCTGCCCAAAGATGCCCATCAACTCCTAGCTGATCAGTTAAAGGCAGCGGCAAAAAAAGGCAAAGGTAAACTTAACTGGTTCCCCTCCACCGTCATCAAAGAACTAGAACTCAGTGCCGATGGCAAGATGATTAAGAGTGCTACAGCCATTCAACATCGTCCAGCCTCCGGCACTCCCCCCCTCAATACTGAACCCCTCTCGCAACTCATCAAAGACGCCTATCGCTACGAAAACTCACCTCGCTTAACCAAAGAAATCCTCCGCTTCGTCCCCAAGCCCTCCAAGCAGCAGCGTCCTGCCGACTGGTATGTGGTCGATGCTACCGAAACAGGTGAACTCGTTGCCCTTGCCAAAGTCCCCTATCGACTAGGACTCGACCCTCGATCCCACCTCAACCCTTCTTCTCCCACCGAGACAGGTGACCCCTATTGCACCCAGGGCTTCACCTATACCTTTGCGATGGAGCAAACCAAAGAACCACAGCCGCAGCAGATGCCCTCGTTTTATCCTCAATACGAACCCTACTACGGCTACGATACCGACCCGAAAAAAGCTAACTTTAATTTCGTCTTCACCTACCGCCGGATATGGAGTCCTGAACCTAGAGAGAAAGCAACCGTCCCACCCTTCAACGTCTCTCTACCCAAACCTGGAGACATCTCTATGCAAAACTGGGTCTGGGGCAACGATTATCGTCCGGGAACAGCGAAAGATAACCTGGTTTACAGCCGTGAACAGCTTCAGAAAACAGGACAACTCTCTCCCGGTGGCTGGATGGGCGGATTGCGGCCTGAAGCCCTCCGTAAAGGAGAGGAACTCGCTTTAGGGTTCTACTACTGGTTAGTCGCAGGAACCACCGACTCTCAACTCCAGCCCAGCCAGAAGAAGCCTGAACCCAATCACCGCCTGCTGACTGGCTTAGATTCTCCGATGGGGACAATGCATGGATTATCGAAATATCCCTATATCCGGGAAGGACGGCGGATTATTGGTCGTCCCTCTTATGGATATGAGAATGGTTTTAGCATCTCTGAACTAGATATTTCTCGTGCCGATTACCGGAACCCATACTACCGCAATACTCTTTCCAAACAAATGTATCGGGACCTCTGGACTGCCTTAGCTGGGTTAGAAGCTGCCAAAGTGATTAGTGCAGGGACGGCACCCGAACAAGTCTCACGGCGGACTCGCTCAACGATTTATCCAGATTCTGTGGGTACTGCTCAATATGCGATCGACTTTCACCCTTGTATGCAAGACTCTCCACCAGAACGTCCCGGCAACAAAGAGCGTAAAGGAGTACGTCAAGCTCATGGTCAAGCTTACCCCGGGCAAATTCCGCTGCGGGCCATGATTCCTCAAAAGATTGACAATCTGCTAGTTGCTGGCAAAAGCATTGCTACCAGTTACATTGCCGCAGCAGCTTATCGGGTACATTCATTTGAGTGGTCAGTAGGGGCAGCAGCGGGAACAACGGCATCTTTTGCGCTGTCTGAGGGGATTTTGCCCTATCAACTGGTTGATGACTTACCTCGACGGGAGCCACAACTAGAGAAGCTGCGAGAGCTATTAGAAACTAACGGCAATCCGACTGCGTTTCCTAATACTTCGATTTTCAACGAGAAATGGGACGACTGGAAGGTTTGGTGACCTTTTTGTAGGGGCGTATAGCTATACGCCCCTACCCGTCAGTCATGTATCGAGCGTAAGTCCTGGTTGTTTAACCTCCATCCCAATAAAAGACCCCGCTGCTAAGGAAAGCGGGGTGGGAAAACTGAACTGGGTACAGTTTGTTGAAACTGATGTTGTTAATTATTCCAAGTTACTTAGGATAATTCCAATGAAGATGAGGGAGTTAAGAACTAACTTAAGCTTTTCACGTCGCAACAATGACGATTTAAGATAAAGCTGATCATTGATTCCGAAAACAACAAAGCACAGAGGCTGAGAATCGACACCTTTCACATATTCCAACATCATCAAGTAGTGAGGCTCAAGGAATATGTTAGCTGGCGGTTGTGTTCCGCTACCACCATTCTACAAATGCCTCGCACCCTAGCTCACCCGATGCGATCGCCCACAAAACTCTAGAAATAGCGCCAGCTTTGCGTTAACCGTCTCCCCGATCATCATCTTGTTTGTTGTCCCGCTCAGCAGCGTCTTCAGATAGAATGCTCATTATCACTGGGTTGATTGCAATGGAATTCCTGACTGTAAAACTCAGATTTATTTCCGCTTTGAAGCCCTAGTTCGCATCGCTCCTCCATCCTGGTGAAGTTGTGCGGCTGTCGATAACTTTTGCAACAAACGTTTGCCCTGGAGCGCAAATACCCTCGTGCTGATCGTCAAAAAAAAACCCCCGCTACGGCTGAACGGGGAGTTTCAATCTGAAAGTTATCGTTGTTAAGTATCCCAAGTCAGTTAGGTTAATGCCAGAGAAGATCGGGACGTTAAAGACTAACTTAAGCTAGTGTTTTCCATTCCAACTTTTCAAGAAATCTTCTAACATCGATACAGCTGATAGGGAATCCCAATCCGGTGGTAGTGAGTGGGGTCAAGGGTGCAGTTTTTTTGTCCTGCTACAAGCTGGCGTGGATAATCTCGGCGCTTTAATCCAGGAGCAACTACCCATAAATTCAAGCGAGATATCGAGAAGGCTTTTAGCTTTGATAGCTTTTGCCAGACTAACTTGTAGTCAGACTCTTTATGGAAGAAAGCCAAGGATATATCAGCAGCCTCCGTAGCCCCAGGAGGTGAACCCGTTGAGCTATCAGAGATACCTAGATGTAGTTGGTCGATCGCCAACGCAAAACTCAACCCCAAAGCTACATCCTGAAAATCTTTATATCCCATCACCACCATCATCGGAGTCGCTGGTTCAAAGTACATATTCTGGGCGACTTGCTGGGGATTATAAGGTTTTTGAAATGCCAAGTCAGAAACCACAAATATACAGCTGAGAATACCGACTAATAAAATAATTAAGGATGAACGATTCAGTAAAAGCCAAGAGCGAAACTTCTGACTTCTGTCTTGAAAATAGGGAGTTGAGAGTTGGGAGTCGGGAGTCGGGGAAGAAAGATTTTCATTTGTTCGTTGTAAGCGTAGCTTAGGGTGCCTAACTTCTGACTTCTGACTTCTGACTTCTGACTTCTGGCTTCTCGTGAAACTAACTCCTAGCAAGGCACACATAGCCGGATAGTAGACAAAGTTATACCGAGGGGCAACAGTGATATCTTTGCTTAACAGGTAGATAATCGCCACAAATTGCAGCAGTACGGCAAGTGTAAAACATGAGAGTGTGAAAGTTTCGATGTGCGTTGACGGCTGGTGCCACAATTGCTTGAGTCCTCTCACAGCTAGCCTTGCTACCCAAATAGCAAATCCCATCGTCAACAACACCATGGGCACTTGAACCCACAGGGATTGATTTTCTATCGGAAGAGCGATCGCCATACTCACCCAACCGGCCACAGTTTGATAAACAGGGGCAATGTGTTCAGGCTTCGGAAGCCAGCTGGTTTCTTGTCGTCCAAAACTCCCTAACAGTACCGACAACCAAGGCAAATAGCTCACCGCCACACCAACCACCACCAGCATGACAGCTAAAAAGCTGCCACGAGGCAGCATCCGACGACGCCAGTACATCAGCCCAGTTAATGTTAGGAGTTGAGCAAGGAAAGCGAGAATGAAAAAGTAGTGGACGTAGCAACCGATGCTGTTGACAATGCCCCACGATAACCAAAGTATTGGTGATGGTAGTTGTTGCCGAGCATAAAGAGCCTGCTGAATTTGAATCAATCCTAAGAGGGCTAGGGTGATTAAAAGGATGGGCAAGGTGTAGTGACGTGCTTCTTGAGAGAGGTAGACACCAAAGGGAGAAAACGCCATGAAGGCGGCTGCCATTAGGCCAGCATTCGGAGAAAAGGCGACACGATTGAGGTAGTAAATGGATGCGATCGCACCGACTCCAAACAACGCAGGCATAGCCCGCAGTTTCCAGATCAGTGGCTGGGCTATCGGCTGCATCCAACTCAACCACTGGTGCATCAAGCAAAAAAACAGAGGAGGATGAGTAGATTGAGTAGCAACGCCTTGGGCAATCTCAGTCCAACTGACATCTGGCTGTAGCGTAAACAGTTGATGCAAAGTTGAGAGGGGAAATACTACTTCTAAAGGTACATCTTTGTAGGGACGTCCTAAGCTTAGTAAAGCTGTCAACACCTCATCCAGCCAAAGGGGCTTAAGATCGAGATTCCAAAACCGCAGAACAGCTCCTAAGGTAATGATCCCAGCCAACGCGAAGTAATGTATGGAGAGGTTTTTGCTGTGCTTCATTAGCAGCCATGAATGTGAACCTCTCAAGCCATATATCATCTTTGGGGATTAATCGGCATGGTTGTTACTAATTCTTCATCAAATTGACCCATCAATGGAGTTTTCTAGCACAAGTACGAAAGCCGCTTTAAATCCGGAAGCGCTCAATCGAAATCTCCATGATCAGTCAAGCTAGAGTATGTTTCAAAATCGTAATGAGTTTCATCTGAAACCTCGAAAACCTTGGGAAAGACAGATCCAGGCTTTTTCTTATTGCCCATGGCTTTAAAAGCGCTTCGCCTTTGGGGAGTAACCGCTAATGCTATTGGAGGGGTAACTGCTAATGCTAATTGGACTTGTGTTATCTGGTTATTCATTTTGCTGTTGCTCTGTGTAGATGCTCCGCAGCTTGAATCCAAATATTAGAACCATCTAAAGATAGATTACAAGTACTGAGATCACTCGATTACGTGACTTGCTACAAAAGCTGGTGTGATCGTTGAATTACTTTAAACAAAAAATTCTCCTACAAAGTTGCCGTCATGAATATAATTCAGACTCCTATGCTTGATTTCCTAAATTATTTTTCGATAACTTTTTACTATCAAAGGACTTACGCAAATTTCTCATTACGAATCGCCATTTGTAGGGGTGAACGGCCGTTCACCCCTACTATATGTGGCGTCCATACGTAAGTCCTGTTTCAGTAAAATCTAATGTCATCAAAACCCTTCATCATAAGAAATTTATATAATCTTTCTTTAGACTGACCCGTTTACCTTCAAACGTTCGCTTAACTGGAGGCTAGCGCTTACCCCCGCGAAGAGACAAGCGCTAGCCTTTACGTTCATAAAATACGAACGCTAGAAAAATGATACTTCACACACTTGAATTAACTGAAGCTGGCTATAAGCTGGTCATTTGGGAACCTGCTCCCAAAAATGACAATAGACTTAGCCCTTTTATGTTTCGGATAACTTACTTCCTTGAGCATCCTTCAGAAGCTGCTGCTATCCTAGATATGATCGAGGGACAGAATGAAACCACCGTTTTTTCTCATCCCAAAAACTAAGATATAAAATTAGTTTTGTTATAGTTTTAAACTTTAGGAAGAGTATTTTTTTGTTGTTCTCGTTGCTTCCTTTTTTTAATTTTCTCCCAAAGTTTAAGTGACAATTCAGTTTGTTCTACAGTCAGAGGGGGGACTTGCCCTCCGCCCCACAAGTGTTTCAACTCTTCCTTTCTACTATCAGTAGGTTCAAGTAACATACAGCAATACCTCCGTACAAGTTTGATACTAAATCTAGATTGACCAAAATAAGGATGAGGGGTGAAGACAAAAGCTGCTTTAGTATATATTCAGTGTTTTTTCTGTCATTTGTGCAAAACCTTCTACATTTTTTTATTTTGCAAAAGTTCTTGAGGCTGAGAAGCACCCTCAGGGGTAATCTTTTGAGGAAAGAAATCAAGGGCGGCTACCGTGTGGGCGCAAATAACAAAAGTCCTGTAACAAGCGCTACAGCAGCAGCAGCATAAAATACTCCTTCTAATCCACCGTAGCTGAGCATAGGTGCGAGCAATATTGGGGAAAGGAACTGTCCCAAAAAACCTGCACCCGTTCCGGCGGCTAGAACACTAGACCTAAGTTCTGAGGGAGCTAAGTTTGCTAGAGTGCTGTAGAGGGTAGGTAGTACTATGCCGAATCCAACACCAAAGAACACTGCTGCTAAAAGAATCCAGCTAACTTGATGTAGTAGCGGAATTGTCATCAAGGTTAAGGCCATCAGTCCAAATCCCACGGCTGTAGCTTGAGCTGCACCCAGAGTTTGAGCTAACCGTTTAGCGCCGAATGCAGATATGGCAGCAGCTCCTACTGCTCGTGAAGCTAAGACAATTCCATTGAGAGCTGCCCCTGCTCCCATAGTTACCTTGAGGTAGAGGGGAGCATAAATTACTACGGCATACATCGCCACAGAGGCAAGGCTGATAGTTAGTAATAGGCGCAGAGTATAAGAATGCCCCAATACTGTCCTCAGCTTGTGGTTAGAGTCTTTCGCTGTTGGAGGAGCCTGTGTTTTGTGCTTTTCTTTGAGGATTAATGCTGCCAACCCGGCTAGAGGTAGCCCTAGTCCATAAAGGTAGAAGGCATATTGCCAGTGAGTTGAACCCACCCAGCCACCTAAAAGCGGGAAAGCAATACCAGTGATGGTCAAGGTGCTAGTAGCATAGCCCATGGCTTGCGATCGCGCCTCGCCTTCATACATATTTCCTAGCAAACCCAAACTAGCTGCGGCAATGCCGCCACTGGCTGCACCCAGTAACCCCCGTGTTACCAATAGTGGTCCTAAAGTTTGCATGAAAGCTCCTGCTATGCCAAACAGCGCGTAGAGAATCAGCGAGGAAATTAGCACTCGTAATCGACCAACCCGATCTGCCAAAATTCCTAAGGGAGGGCTGAATAAGGCGATCGTCAGGCAATGCATACTCACCAAGTTCCCTGCCAATGCTGGATCGAGTTGGAGTTGTTGCACCATCTCCGGAACAATTGGAGCAACGACTCCCCCCACCATAGTCGTGAGGGAGCCTGCGACTAACAGCACTAACAGCCTAGAATCACGCAACATCATCAATAGAGACACCTGTAATTTTTAGTTACCTTAACGAAAACACTATCGATTTAGATTACTAGACGGTTGGCACGGTGATTGAGATTCCCAAGAACAAACTCAAACAAAATGGATTTACTTACTTGTTTGGGAGCTAGAAGATGATCTATGGGAGTAGGGAGTAGGGAGTAGGGAGTAGGGAGTAGGGAGTAGGGAGTAAAGGGGCATCGAAAGTTCTAACTAAGGTCTTATACACAGGCAACAGTAGCTAGACGCTCTGCACTGCACGCACAGCACAAAGAAAGAAAGGATGAAAATTTCTCTTCTCCCCGACTCCCTTCCACTATTTCAGCCTTTGATGTGGTGCTTTTTCTAGTGTTTTCGGCTGAGAAATGAAATATTTTGATGAAGCCAATTTTTTTATAGACTTCCCCAGATGATAACCAAGTCTATCGCTAATTATTCATTTTTAAAACAGCCTTAAGTAGTATTAGTTGAGTGGCATAGCATTTTGGGCATTCAATCATTTAAGATTTAGTATTTTGGACAAGGCAATCAGGAAAGGCTCCATCATGAATAGGGAGTAGCACCGTTGGCAGTAAGGTCAGGATTAAGGCGGCACACGAGCTCATCAGTGTGGTAGAATCCGGCATTAAATCTGCACCAATTTCTTAAGTTAGGAGTGTGGGATGGAACTGGCTACAACTCTAAAAAGCCAGACAATTCAGAACAGTGTTCGAGAAGCGGGCATCAACCCAAATTACTGGTATCCGGTTGGTTGGGCGAACCAACTTCAGCCAGGGGAGATCGTGCCTGTGATGATTTGGCAACAGGCGATCGCACTTTTTCGAGATGCTAACGGTCAAGTCCATGCCTTAGAGGACGCTTGTCCTCACAAAGGCATAGCGCTGCACAAGGGGAAAGTTCAAGGATGTCACCTAGCTTGTGCTTATCATGGCTGGGAATTTGACGGCAACGGTCAATGCGTCAGCATTGGGTACCTTCCTCCAAAACAAAAGCTTCCCCGTGCTCAAGCCCGCAGTTATCCAGTTCAGGAAAAATATAATTTGATTTGGATTTTTCCTGGCGATCCTTCACTAGCAACAACTTGCCAGCCGCCAGATATGCCGGAATTCGAGCATCCTGACTGGTTGATGGTGCCAGTGACAGCCCGGATGCAGGCTCATTTCTCGATCTGCAATGAAAATTCCATGGATGTCTTTCATGGGTTTCTGCACGAAAATCTTCAAGGCTGGTTCAATCCGGTGCTCAAGAGCTTGCGGGAAACTGAGGATTCTGTGTGCGCTGAATATGATGTGTCCTACAAAGGTCGCATGGCAAAATTTTTGGGCTTAAGCGATAGGGCTGATCAAGTCACCACCCGCACGATCTCTGTCCAATATCGCTACCCCCACTATTACAGCTTCCTAGAAGGAGTTTCCACGCTTTACCTGATGCGCTTGCCGGTGGGACCGACAGCTAGTCGTTCGTTTGCACTCTTCTTCTTGAAAATCCGCCTGCCTCAATGGCTCCGGAAGCGGCTTGAACCGATACTGCAAATAGTGCTAGAGCGCTTTGTATTTATGAGATTTCTCAACCAAGACATTGAGATGATGGAGAGCGAGCAGCAAACTTATCTTGCCAACAAACAGCGGCGCTACGTCGAAATTAATCCAGCAATTCTGGCAGTTGGGCGCTTGATTATCGGGCAACACCAGCAATATATGCAAAAATCAAGTCAATTCCACACTAGCTGGAACCGACCCTCTGAGGCGATGCCTGTAACCAATTGCGTCAACGCCTCAGCTCAAACCCCAAAAGACCACCTGATTGGATGAAGATAACTGTCTTGGTAGCAGCAGACACTATAATCAGTTTTTGGCGAAACTTGGCTCTAGTTCTTATAGACTGTAGAAGCTCACACGCCAGCAGCAATGTGTTCATAAATGCTATTAGGTCTTCTCCCATCTGGCATTTTGTCATACCTGGAGAGGCTGATGCCATGTAGGAAACTATACTGATGAATCAAACAGGCGATCGCTAATCTGGGAAAAGGTGAGAGGAGTAAATTGTGCAAATTATCAAAGAGTACGTCCAGCGCTGGTATGAAAGTGGACTGGATCCAGATGAATATATTTGTCATCAAAAACAAGGAAATTTAGTCGAGATAGAAGCGACTGCCACAGGCAAGCGCCAGACTGTTCTGAACTTCTGCACCAATGATGTCTTAGGTTTAGTTCAGGAAGAGGCAGTACGCCAAGCGGCCATTGATGCGATTCTTAAGTATGGAACGTCAAACAGCTCCTGCTCAGTTTTGAGTGGTCGCATTGAGCTACATCAGCAGCTAGAAGCTGAAATTTCGGCGTTCAAGCACCTGCCATACACACAGTTATTTATCAATGCCTGGATGGCGATGCAAGCCTTAATGGATGCCTTCTGTCACCTGGCGATTCCAGTACCAGGATTTCAGAATACCCGCGAGACGTTGATTCTCACGGATGTACTCAACCACGGCTGCATTGTCTCAGCGATCGCTAATGCGGGTACCCGTTCTGGTAAATTATTTGGTCACAGTCCACCCGTGCGCGTCAAAGCCTATCGCCACTGCGATGCTGATGACTTAGCGCGAAAGCTACGTCGGTATGCTAAGGCAGATGATCGGATTATGGTGGTTTCCGATGCCGTGTTCTCAATGGATGGAGATATTGCACCCCTGCCAGATATGATCGACGTGCTACAAAATTACGACGGCAGCGTGCTAGTGATGGATGAGGCTCATGCTAGTGGTGCCATTGGTGCTACGGGTAGAGGGATATACGAACACTTTGACATTCTGCCTCAGCAAGCGATTGAACGGGGCATTGTGCCGCTAATTATGACCACGTTCTCCAAGTTTGCCGCCTCGGCGGGTGCTGCCATCAGCAGTCATGTGGCAGAACTTATTCCCTTGTTGAATGTCTCTCCCACTTCGATTGGCACGATTTCATTATCACCACCCCTGACGGCTGCGGCTTTGGAGAGTATTCGTCAGGTGCGTCAGACTCCAGAACGAGTGAAAACGCTTCAAGAGAATACAAAATATTTGCGATCGCGCTTAATAGACAAAGGGTTTACCGCTATTGGCGAAACCAATGTGATACCAGTAATTCTCCCCACTGAGATTAATCCAAAAATGTTTGGTAGATACATGCTAGAGAACCATGGGATATGGGTTTCACCCATTTGGTTTATTGCCAAACCTCGCCTGCGGATCACAGCCAATGCCCTCCACACCCAGGAGGAGATGGATCGATTAGTCGCCGCTATGGTGGCAACGCGGGACTTGTTGTATAAACCCATGATCAGCGCTTAAAAAGTTCAAAGGTTGGGAGTATTTGGAAAGGATGAAGGATGATAGCGCAGCGGTAGCGACGTAAGGAGCGTCAGGATGAATGCGCCAATAGCCTCCTAAATATTGGTGCTTTAAATAATGAAGATTTCTTTTTTCTTCATCAATAACGGGGCTTTTACCCTCATCCCTCATCCCTCATCCTTCATCCCTCATTCCTCATCCCTCATCCCTCATCCCTCATTTTTTCTTAGTCATTAAAAGTGCTAAACAAAACCTCTACGATTCAGATTCTGGCTGTAACTACCCCAGAGATGAGCGAAATGTTTCTTTCTGTGCCAGCACGAGTTTATGCAAATGACCCCAACTGGGTGCCGCCTCTGCGTAGCGATGTTGCCAAGCAGTTTGCACCTACTAATCCTTTCTTTAAGTACGGGAAGTTACAGCAGTTTATTGCTTTAGACCAAAGCGCAAAAGAACCTCAGGCAGTAGGACGAGTTGTGGCAGCGGTTAATCAGCGGTTGATTGAACGAGAAGGGCAAAATGTTGGTTTATTTGGTTTTTTTGAGTGCGTTAGGGATTATGCGATCGCAAAATCCCTCTTAGAAGCTGCCTCTAGGTGGTTGCGAGAGCAAGGTATGACTCTTGCACGAGGGCCAATTGATTTATCAACCCACAACAATTGTTTATTCTTAGTCGATGGCTTTGACTCGCCGCCAATGGTGATGATGCCATACAATCCACCCTACTATCCAGAATTTATAGAACAAGATGGCTGGCATAAAGCTAAAGATGCCTATGCTTATGATTTCCCTCTAGACAAGCCTCTACCAGCAGAATTTGAGAAAGCTTATCGGATTGCTTGTAAATCTGGCATTACCTTTCGTCCTCTGAGAACTAAAGGTGAAGGATTCGAGCAAGATGCCATCAGTCTTTATCACCTGTTTACCCGCGCCTTTGCTAGTAACTGGAGTTCTACACCGCGCAGCGAGGAAGAATTTTTAGAAGAAGCGAAATCGTTGCAGAGTTTGGTCGATCCAGATGTCTTTCCGATTGCAGAAGACAACGGTGAAATGGTGGGTTTCTGGATGGGGTTACCCGATTACAACATTCCACTAAAACAGGTTAACGGCCGACTGAACTGGTTAGGAATTCTCAAATTTTTGTGGTATCGCCGTCAGATCGATCAAGGACGTGTCATTGCCATTTGTTCACTGCCAGAGTATCGCCGAAAAATGGTGCCACTTGCCTTAATTTATTTGGGAATGCAAGGAGGAATCAAAAAAGGTAAACCTTATAAACGAGCAGAACTCTCTTGGGTTTATGAAGATAATTTCCCATCTCGTAAACTGATTGAAGCATCGGGCGGGAAGATTTATAAAACTTACCGAATTTATGAAAAAGCTCTGTGACGGCTTGGTTATTTGTTGTTGGTTGTTGGTTGTTTGTAAAACAATAAGCTAATCTGCCGCTTCAACGAAATCAGCGGCAGATTGCATCTACTCTCTATCTCAATAGAAATCAAAACGTTACTCGAAAAGTACTTCATCGAGACGAGTAGCGGCACTCTTGAAGGAAGCAGATTTATAAGTGAGGTTAGCTTTAGGAGCAGAGTAGGATTTAGGAGCAGAGTAGGATCGAGGGCGGTAGTAGGGATAGTAGACAGCGCCCCAAGGCTTAGAGCGATAGCACGGATATGTTACGTAGTATCCGCCGTTGAGAGTGGCAGCTTTTTCGGGGGTGAGTTCTGTAAAGAGTACAGGTTTTTCGTTCGGTGTCATGATTCGTTCCTTCTTAGAGTTGATTGAGTGGCGTTGAACAAGGACAGCTTTAGCGAAATCCATAGCAGTTCTGGCGTTGCATAGATGAGGTAGGGGCAAAGACACTCTTGTGCCCTCACTGTGTTGAACCCAATTGAGAACTGCTATAAGTAATGGTTCCTGAAGTGATCGGTTTTATCCGGATAGCCAAGTGAAGTCCTGACAACCTTTTCACCAAAAGCGATCGCGCATATCACCGAACACTTCATCAGGATTAATATCTAAAGCTTGCATTTGCCATTACCCATTACCCATTACCCATTACCCATTACTCATTACCCATTACCCATTACCCATTACCCATTACCCAGACAGATGTCAGTCTTGAGACGGTAGAGTGTCATCTAAAATTGCGGTAAACAAGATTTAGATTGTCTGAACCTATCCACTGGCTTTATGCAATGACTGAGCAACGTGATGCTGACTCGCCCTCAGCTAATTCTCAGAAATTTAGTGAACCGACTGATGCTGTAACGCATGAGTCTGCCGATGATTCCTGGAAAAACCGCCTTGCTGGTGTCTGGAATAATGCAACAGAGAACTTGACGAAACTTTTACCTGTCGAGCAAGTGGCACAGACGGTGATTCAGTGGTTTAGTGTCAGCGAAACTCAGATTGCAGAAATTTTAGAGGCAGTTAGAGCCGAATTGCCAACTACAGAAGCCCTGTTGATTGGGAAGCCTCAAGCTGGGAAAAGTTCGATTGTGCGAGGGCTGACGGGTGTTTCTGCTGAGATTGTAGGGCAAGGATTTCGTCCCCACACGCAACATACCCAACGCTATGCCTATCCTTCCAGTGACTTACCGTTGCTCATTTTTACAGATACGGTGGGACTAGGAGATGTCAACCAGGATACTCAAGTCATTATTCAGGAACTGGTTGGTGATTTGCAACAGGAGAGTCGCCGCGCCAGAGTGCTGATTTTGACGGTAAAAATCACTGATTTCGCCACTGACACGCTACGACAAATTGCACAGCAACTGCGTCAGCAGTATCCAGATATTCCTTGTCTGCTGGCGGTTACCTGCTTGCATGAGGTTTATCCTCCCGCTACAGCCGATCATCCTGCTTATCCACCCGATTATGAGGCAGTTAACCGAGCATTTGCCGCGATTAAGCAAGCGTTTACAGGATTATGCGATCGCGCCGTGCTCATTGACTTCACCCTAGAAGAGGATGACTACCATCCAGTGTTTTATGGCTTAGAGGCGTTAAGAGATTCCTTAGCAGACTTACTTCCAGAAGCCGAAGCTGCTGCAATTTATCAGTTATTAGATCGAGAAGCTGGTGAGCAACTTGGCAACCTCTATCGAGATGTTGGACGCCGTTACATTTTGCCATTTTCGATCATGGCAGCTACGCTGGCTGCTGTTCCACTGCCATTTGCTACCATGCCTGTGCTGACGGCTTTGCAAGTCTCGATGGTAGGACTGTTGGGGAAATTGTACGGGCAGACGCTGACGCCATCGCAGGCAGGGGGAGTTGTGAGTGCGATCGCAGGTGGTTTCCTAGCACAGGCGATCGCGCGGGAGTTAATTAAATTCTTGCCTGGTTTCGGCAGCGTCATTGCCGCCTCCTGGGCAGCTGCCTACACTTGGGCATTAGGTGAAGGTGCCTGTGTTTACTTCGGTGACTTAATGGGGGGTAAGAAACCCGATCCTCAGAAAATTCAGTCCGTGATGCAAGAAGCGTTTAAGACAGCGCAAGAACGGTTTAAGGGAATCAAACATTGATAAATCAGCAACCAATTTCTCTTTCCCTATTTACAGGCGCTTTTGGTTTAGACATTGGCTTAGAGCAAGCAGGTTTTTCTACGGTAAGTGTGGTAGAGAAAGATTTAGATGCTACAAAAACAATAGCCATCAATCGACCCTATCTTTATCAAAGTGCAGTACCAAGGAATATCGAGCAAGTTAGTGCCAAGGAATTACTGGAAGAGGGAGGAAGAATTTTAGATCTTGGCAGAGCTTTACAACCTGGTGAAGTAGATTTAGTAACAGGTGGCCCCCCTTGTCAACCTTTTAGTACAGCAGGTAAACGAGGTTCAGTAATCGACCCTCGTGGCAGCTTATTTATGGACTTTATCCGCATTGTCAGAGAAGTCCAACCACGCTTCTTTATCATGGAAAATGTGAGAGGATTACTCTCAGCTCCTATCCGACACAGACCGATTAACCAACGGGGAAAAGGATATCCGTCCCTGGAGGCAGATGAAATACCAGGTGCTGCCAAAGACGTTGTATTAAAAGAGATGAAATCACTTGGATACAGCGTGATTTACAATCTTTTAGAAGCAGCAGACTATGGTGTACCGCAAAATAGGAAGCGTGTTATATTTATTGGTTCTAGAGATGGTGAATCGGTGACTTTTCCTCTAGCCACTCATAGTAAAGACGGCATTAACTTACCGAAGTGGCGTACTTTGAGAGAAGCCTTAATAGGGTTAGTTGAACCGCAACCAGAGTTTATGCCTTACTCTGAAAATCGTCTGAAATATCTCAAGCTTTTAAAAGCAGGGCAGAATTGGAGATACTTACCTGAAGAATTGAAGCAAGAAGCGATGGGAGGGGCTTACAATTCAGGAGGTGGTAAAGTGGGTTTTTATAGGCGGTTATCTTGGGAAAAGCCTTCTCCTACCGTGACTACAACGCCACACCAAAAAGCAACTGATATGTGCCACCCTGTAGAACTAAGACCTCTTAGTGTACGTGAATCTGCTAGGATTCAAACGTTTCCTGATGACTGGTATTTTTATGGTTCTGTAACTTCTAAATACAGACAAATTGGTAATGCTGTGCCAGTAGGATTGGCAAAAGCGATAGGCGATCATATTTACAGTTTGATTCAGGGAAATAAACCACAAGGAAAAGAAATGGCAGAGCAGCTTTCAATTTTTTCTCTGTAAAAGTTATAGTTAAGGTACCCATAAATTGAGCTTAATTTACATTTCTTGTTAGTTAGTTGTATTTTAAACAAACAACAAACAACAAACAACAAACAACAAACAACAAATGGTCGAAACTGAAACAGAAAGAGCGACATTGAAAACAGAACTCTTCCGAAGAGTAGACGCATTAGAACCGCAGCAAGCCCTCTTTCCCTCCAAAGAAGAGTTTATCGATGGACTTGTGCAACAGCTAGAGTACATCAATCCAATCCCACAGCCACTTCAACCAAAACATCTCCCTACTCTACTCGGCGACTGGCAATTAGTGTACGCATCTCGCGGCACCGTTGTCACCCGCCAACTGGCATCAATTCCTAATTTTTTGGGAGGAATAAAAATCAAACAAGTCTGGCAAAAGTTAGCAACAGTTGATACTCAGAAAATTGTGGCAGAAAACGGCGCTGAGTTTGACTTACCCCTGCTGGGAGAGTGGCAGTTAAAAGCCCAAGGAGTTTGGACATGGGGCGCGGATGAACAGGTAGCTACAGTGACATTCAATGCATTTTATGTACAAGCTACTCAGCCCTTTGATCAGCCTAGTTGGAGTTTGCCTGAATTGAAAATCCCAGTGTTGGAATTTCTTAGGAATGAAGCCCTTTGGACAACCTCATATTTAGATGAAGAAATGAGAGTAGGACGAGGTGCAACAGGAAATCTGTTTGTGTTTCGCCGTTCACAAACTGTGTGAGTGAAAGATTTTTGGAGAAGGCGAATTATTGACTTCAAGGCACTACATCATAAAATAGTCTTACTTGCACAAGCATTAATAGATAAACGGAACAAGCCTCTTAGTCTTCTCTACGTAAACTTTGTATTCCTCACCAAAAGAATTTTCTAACATCTCTTCTTCTGCACGAAGTCGATAGGCACATGACACTAATCCTGTGACTGTAATTATTAAAACAGCTATCCAATTAGTGACAGCGAATCCTGCGCCGATGCTCATCAATAAGACACCCAGATAGCCAGGATGTCGAATAACGCTATAAAGGCCTCGATCAACAATTTGGTGTCCTTCAAGAATCTGTAACGTTCGTGTGTAAAACTCACCCATTGTTTTGGCAGCCCAGTATCGCAGCGTGAGTCCACCAATCATCAATATCAGTCCAATCCAGCCAATATATTCATTATTCCAATCTCCTAGATGATAGGTATTGAAGATAGGTGCTAGCAGCACAATCAGAATATTAAATAAACCACTAGCCCACATTACATACGAACTGCCACGATCAGATGCACCGGGCTGAAGACTAAGTGCTTGCTGCCCCTTTCGTAGGAACCGTTCTATCACAAAATAGCAAGCAATTAAAAGGTATGCCAAGAAAGTTTTTAGCATTCAAATAACTTTTTTGTCTCAGATAGCGGGATTAGGCGTTGCACGATTTAGGAATGACAACAAGTTTAGAACAATCTAGGTGGGCGATCGCTGATTTCAAATCAGACACCATGCGCCGAGAGGGCACAACGAGGAAATGAAAATTGTCTTCCCTACTCCCTACTCCCTACTCCCTACTCCCTACTCACTTAGTCTGAAAGATGTTTTGTACCATGGTTTTGTCTAAACTTGCAGCAGCGCGATCGAGTTCTGCAATCTCGTTAGAGTCTAGTTGCCAACCTAGAGAACCAATGTTCTCTTGCGCTTGTTCTACTGTCTTCGCTCCAGGGATGGGAATAGTGCCTTTACGTATACACCAGTTGATGGCTACCTGTGATAAGGTCTTGTTTCTTGATTGAGCAACCTCTCGTAAACATCTCAAAAGTGGAGGAATTCCTGATAATAACTGCCTAAATAGCAGACCTCGGATACCTTTTGGAAAAGGGCCTTTTTCAGAATATTTTCCAGTTAACAACCCCAGTGCCAGAGGGCTATAGGCAATCAGTTTTATCCCAAATTCATCGCAAACATCTTTGAGACCTAGTTGAGTGACAGGATAGGTAGATAGCAGGGAGTACTGAACTTGTAGGGTAGTAATGGGAACTTTGCGATCGCTAAATTTCTTATACACCCATTTAAGCCGTTTCGGTCCGTAATTCGATAACCCCACTCCCTTAACCAACCCTTGCTCATAAAGATCAGCTAAACCATCCAAGAGTGCCCCCTCTTGCCAGGGAGCATAGTTCGCTGTAGACCAGTGCATCTGTACCAAATCTACATTTCTTCCCAAGCGCTTGGCAGATGACTGACAAGCTGACACCATCGACTGGCGTGTTAATCTCCACGGATAAGCAGCAAGCTTGGTGGCAATGCAAATATCTTCTTTTCCTGAACCCAAATAGTCCCTAGAAAATTGCCCTAGAAGTTGTTCGCTGCGTCCATTTAATTTCCCCGTCCCGTAGGAATCCCCGGTATCAAATAAAGTCACGCCGTTGCTTACACAAAGGTTAAAGACGGCTTTTAACTGATCATCCATGCTTTCGTCGTATCCCCAAAGCAATCGGTTGCCCCATGCCCAAGTCCCACAGCCCATAGTGGGGAGGGAGAGTTTTTGGCTAGTTTGCATCTTTAACTCTGTGTAAATGACTGATATATCTTAAAAGAACTGGAAACAGAAAAGTCTTTTTCTGTCTCATCAACAAGGATTGTCCTATACGTTGCCTATGGCTATGAAGTTTTCTGGGCCTTATCAGCCACTACTTCTCCGTATCCTGCATGGACTGACGGGACTGTTCGTAGTTGCTGCAATCCTTACAGCTTATTGGACCTACAATACCTATGATGGACGATGGGGACGAGTTCCTTTACCTCAGTTTGAGGAGATTGAAGGTATTCATGGTACATTTGGGCTGTTTGCCTTACTCGTGTTTCCCTTATTTGTCCTATATGCCTTTCATCGCGGACAAAAGCGGATAATCCAGCCAGATTCCCTAACCAAGCTTACACGAATAGGCCAACCAATCTGGTGGTATACGCTGCATCGATTGACCAATACACTGGCTATCCTAGCGCTGACTTTTGCCGTCTTTTCCGGCAAGATGATGGACGAGAAGTGGTTGCCTCAAGGGGAGCTCAATCATAGCTGGTACTATGCCCATCTCATTTCATGGCTGGTTATGGTCGCTTGTATTGCGCTTCACTTGTTGATGAGTGCTAGAGTAGGGGGCTGCCCACTACTGTTGTCCATGGTCAATTGGCGATTTTACGCCAAGGATAGTCCTGTTCACTGGTCTAAGCATATTTTCAAGTGGTGGCAGAACTTGCGCCTTGCTTGTGTGAGAGACTGGTTGCAGTCGCCTTCTATCTTGAAAATTCTGGAAATCACTGTGTTGATTAGTATTGCTGCTGCCTGGATTATTCCGATCTTCAAGTAGTTCAGATAAGTTGACGGTTGACGGTTGACGGTTGACTAAAAAAGGATGTGGGATGAAAAATTTTATTTCACTCGGCAAAAAAAACTTATAAGCGATAGAAAATGACTCAACCAATTTGTTACCTGAATGGCCAATATGTAGCTTTAGACCAAGCTTGCCTACCTGTCAACGATTTAGGAATTGTAAGAGGGTATGGTGTATTTGATTTTCTACGAACTTATAAGGGTGTGCCATTTAAATTACGAGAACATGTCCAAAGGCTGCAAAATTCAGCAAAATTAATTGGCTTAAGTTTACCGTGGTCAACTGAGGAGATAGAAGCGATCGCTCAAGATACACTTAGTAAAAACAATCTTCCAGAAGCTAATATTCGGATTGTCGTTACTGGTGGTTCTTCAACAGACTTTATTACTCCGCTCGGTCAACCGAGTCTAATGGTGATGGTTACTCCTGTCTCTGAATATCCAAGTGAATATTATAGACAAGGAATTAAAGTTATCACTGTACAGATAGAGCGGTCTATTCCGACAGCAAAAAGCCTGAATTATATCTCTGCTATTGGTGCACTTCAACAAGCAAAATTGATTAATGCGGTTGAAGCACTATATATCAATCAGCAGGGTCATGTGTTGGAAGGAACTACGACAAATTTCTTTGTTTTTCGAGGCTCTCAACTAATTACGCCAAAAGAAAATGTTCTTAATGGCATCACAAGAAATGTCGTTTTGGAACTTGCAGAAAATCGATTTGAGATAGTTGAACAACCGATTTATTTAAGCGAACTGAGTAGTTGCGATGAAGCTTTCATAACAGCGACCAACAAAGAGATTATGCCTGTAGTTCAAGTGGATGAACTACCTATCTCCAAGGGAAAATCTGGAGAGAATACTCAACTACTGATGCATTTATTTCAAAAGTATACGAGAGGATAATATTTAGTGTTGTTGGTTATTCGTTATTAGTTATTTTTCAATAAAACTCAAACAACAAACAACCCTTCGACAAGCTCAGGGCAAGCAAACAACAAACAACAAACAACCAACAACCAACAACTAAGTCGAGACAAACCAGTCAATGAGTTTTCGGGCAATGCTCAGTTTAGAAGGAACTTGGGGTAAGTTGTGTTTGCTAAACCAGGCAGCATCCGTCAACTCTTCTGGTGCGATCGCAATTTCACCACTAGCATAGGTAGCCGTGAATCCAATCATCAGCGAATTCGGAAACGGCCAGGGTTGCGAACCAAAATAGCGAATATCTTTAACCTCAATCCCCACTTCCTCGCGAACTTCCCGCACTACCGTTTCTTCTAATGATTCTCCCGGTTCCACGAATCCAGCCAGTACACTGTACATCCCTGCGGGAAATCGAGGAGCACGGGCTAACAATAATTCTTCACCGCGAGAGACAAGCATAATCACCGCAGGCGAGAGGCGAGGATAATTGACTAATCCACAATTGGGGCAACGCTTGGAACGCTCATGGGGTAACTGGGTTGTCCTAGTGGCGCAGTGCCCGCAATACTGATGAGTGCGATCCCACTCTACAATCTGAATAGCACGACCACTGAGCACAAAAAAGTCCTCGTCTAACGTGCCGTACAATTCCCGCAGTCCTTGCAAAGCCATGCCGTCGGGTAGGCTTACATCCTTGGGAAGTTCGGCTGAGTAACAAGGTTGATTGTCTAGGGTGCCGAGAAATTGGGTTCGCACAGGTACTAAGCCAATGTCTGTCAGGCTGATTAGGTTGGGAATTGTGGTGAGTGTTCCTTCAAGCGTCACCAGCAATTTACTACCAACAAATGCAAACCACCAAGCAGGTTCAGATTGTACTGCGGGTGAAGCAATGCCAGGGATGAAGATTCGATGCATATCATGTAGAGTGCGGTTGCCTCCAGCACCAGTGTTAGCGAGGAACGAGCGTCGGCGCGACACTAGCTAATCGCCTTGATCGTATCACTGCGATCAAGGCGATTAGCTGTTCTTCAGACAGTTTGTCGTCAGTACTGCTTCATACCATCAAGCGGCTGTTAGCTGATTACTCCAACGCTTTGCCGCCTCAGCAATCCGTTGTCCATATTTCTGTGCAGTTAAGCGATCGCCCGAATCCAATGCGGCATCCCCTCCACCCATATTCATGGGGCTTTGTCCCATCACGCCTAGAAATGAACCCAATCGGTTCACTCCATCATCCTTGCCAAGATATTGACTGGGTAAATCGCCTGCACTGACCCAAATCATGCTGTGTTGAGCCGCATTAATTGACAGATAGAGCAGCGTTCCTTGCTTATCGCCACTCAGAGAACTCGAATGGGTAAACCCACCGGCAATTTTATCTTTCCATTGCTGGGCAAACCAGGCTGTGCTGGCGGCATCTAGGAAGGCTTTAAACTGAGCAGCAACCCCACCCATGTAAGTTGGAGTACCAAACACAATGGCATCTGCTTGACTGAGCTTTTCCAGAATTGCTTCATCTTGCCAGCGGCCATTGACAATCTGCTCCCCTGTAATTCGGAGTAATTCAACTGTAGTTCCCGTAACCTGACTGGCTCCCTCCGCTACGGCTTGAGCCATGAGATGAGTATGACCGGAACCAGAAAAATAGACAATTGCCACTGTCGTCATGAAAACCTCATTAAGTGTTGTTTCTGACTCATGATTTAGATACTAAAAGTAACTACTCACTAAAGTAAAGTAGAAACCTTGGAGTAACTAATAGGCACTTTCAGGTAACTAGTCATGTCTCGTCCTTCCAAAGATCTCAGTCCTTGCCCAGTTAGTATCTTAATGGCTGTTCTGTCTGGCCCATGGACAATGTATATTCTGTGGGTGCTCTCTACCAGTGGACCAACTCGGTTTGGTGCGTTGAAGCGTCGGATCGAGGGAATTTCTACTAAGGTGCTGACGGAGCGGCTACGGATGCTGGAGCAGGAAGGGATTCTCTATCGTCATTATGAACCAACTGTACCGCCGCAAGTGACATACGGTTTAACGGAACGGGGTCAAGAGTTGGTTGGTGTTCTTGACCAATTGAATGATCTTGCACAACGTTGGTATGTTGATCCTTTAGAGAGCGATCGTACCTTAAAGGTGCAATGACTTGGGTATAGGGATTTTAAGATTAACTAGGGTTGTTTAAAGTAGGGGAAACTTAAGTAATGCGGTGTGCAATTATTAGTCGTGCGGGGCAAGTCTTGGCTAATGGTACCCTGATTCTTCACAAGGGCGATGATGGGGAATTGAGATTAGATTTACAAACCGATGGCGGGCAATTGCTCCAGGGTGGAATCATTGGCCCGGATGGGGATATGAAATCAGCCAGTGAAGAGTTATTTCGTAAGTTCTTTGAAGCCTGGGGTATGAGCGATTTGACCTTGACTGTAACAGTGCGATAAGCGATCGTTGAGTGACAACATGGATACCACCACGAGAGACAGGGACATTGTAAAGCAGGTGATTCAACGATATGCCCAGTTCAAACCTTCTCACGGCGATATTCGACTTGACACGGTATTTGACGACACGCAAAACCGCTATGCGCTGATGCAGGTGGGTTGGGATAGAGGACGACGAGTTAGGGGAAATTTGATTTATGTAACTCTGAGAGAGGGTAAGGTTTGGCTGGAATATGACGGGATGGAACAGGGAATTACTAAAGACTTAATCACCGCAGGGATTCCTCCAGAGCAAATTGTTCTGGCATTTCTCCCTGATTTGCAGACTGCTGCAACGGCTTAAATTTAAATATGGCAATAATAGAAACGGTTCATTTCAGCCTCAACCCGGCTATCTAGCTCTGTTTGTTGTTCTCGATGAAGTCCTATCTCTTAAATTTTAACTATGCCAAGTTTGTATACAGAAAACTCTGAAAAATAAAAAAGCATTGCTTCCATTGATTACTTTACCCAGTTAATCAAGGCTTGGATTCTTTATAGTATTTAATTCATGAACTTAGCCGACATCCTCAGAGATTCTAACTACAAGCTTTCCCAATTCACATTAGAGGAAATTGACAGCCTAGAGCAGGCAATTATCCTCAAACAGACAAAAAGCGGTCAATTACCCTACGTCTGTTGTCTAGTTCGCAACAAGGACATCAAACTCACACCAGAAGAAGTTATCCGGCAACTGTACTTACGGGTGTTAACTGGGCGCTATCACTATCCGGTAAATCGCCTTCAGGTAGAATACGGCGTGAACTTTGGGCGCGAGGTGAAACGAGCCGATATTGTGGTAATGGATAAAGACCGTCCCAACACAGTTTACATGATTGTAGAACTGAAAAAGCCGAAGTTGAAAGACGGCAAAGACCAGTTACGCTCTTACTGTAATGCGACGGGTGCGCCCATTGCCGTTTGGACAAATGGCGACCAAATCTCTTACTACCAACGCAAAGACCCTAACTACTTTGAAGATATTCCGGGTCTACCCAACGCTAATCAAACATTAGCAGATATCCTTCAAATCAAGTTCACCCTGGAAGACTTGATTGTTAATGACAAACTCCGCAAGGAGAATAAATCCCTAAAAGCACTCATCGAAGAAATGGAAGATGAAGTGTTAGCAAATGCTGGGGTAGATGTCTTCGAGGAATTATTCAAGCTGATTTTTACCAAGCTTTATGATGAGTGGTTCTCTGGGCAAGGGAACCGCCGCAACAAACGCTCCTTAGAATTTCGCAACACAGGACAGACTGAGGCTGCCCTTAAAAGCAAGATTCAAGACTTATTCGACTCTGCTAAGAAAAAGTGGGAAGGAGTATTTAGCGATGATGCCAAAATTAGTCTCACACCGTCTCACTTATCTGTGTGTGTGTCGTCGTTGGAGAATGTGAAGCTATTCAACTCTAATTTGGATGTCATTGATGAAGCGTTCGAGTATTTAATCAACCAAAGTAGCAAGGGTGAGAAAGGGCAGTTTTTTACGCCCCGTTATGTAATAGATATGTGCGTCAAGATGCTCAATCCCCAAGAGGATGAGTACATGATTGATACGGCAGCGGGTTCTTCTGGGTTTC
>DALYIW010000027.1:34128-45794 GCA_031970155.1 Coleofasciculaceae cyanobacterium CTOTU46601
AAATTTTAGAAGATGAGGGCATTGCCGCGAGCCATCTGTTTTCGTTAGAAGATAAACCGCCTCGCTGTCGGGAATATGTGGAAGAAAGAGTATTTGCCATTGACTTTGATGAAAAAGCAGTACGGGTGGCGCGGACACTAAATTTGATTGCAGGTGATGGACAAACTAATGTTTTGCACCTGAATACATTGGATTATGAACTGTGGGACGAGGTAACACAGCAGGAAGACTGGCAGAATATCTACTTTGAAGGTTTTAGGCGGTTGAAAAAGCGGCGACGAAGTAAGGACAGTTACCGTGAATTTAGCTTTGA
Source organism: Coleofasciculaceae cyanobacterium CTOTU46601 (assembly GCA_031970155.1). Lineage (GTDB taxonomy): Bacteria > Cyanobacteriota > Cyanobacteriia > Cyanobacteriales > Coleofasciculaceae > DALYIW01. The sequence continues at coordinate 34,442 of DALYIW010000027.1, forward strand.
TGTGTTGATGGCAAATCCACCTTTTGCTGGAGATATTAAGGAACCGCGCATGATTGCCCGATATGACTTGGCCAAAAAAAGTGATGGCAAATGGCAAAGCAAAGTAGGGCGCGATATTTTATTTATTGAACGCAACCTGGACTTTTTGAAACCGGGGGGCAGAATGGCGATTGTTTTACCACAAGGACGGTTTAATAATTCCTCTGATAAAAATATCCGCGATTATCTTGCCGAACGTTGCCGGATTCTGGCAGTAGTAGGATTGCATGGCAATACATTTAAGCCGCATACAGGGACGAAAACTTCAGTATTGTTTGTCCAGAAGTGGAACAATAACCCAAAAGTAGGCGCACTTTGTCCTCGCAAGGATGATTACAATATCTTTTTTGCGACGATGCGGAAGTCGGGTAAAGACAATTCCGGGGAGAAAATCTGGCGCAGGGTTTATGCATCCTCTACTTATCCTTCAGAGGATGAAGAAAGTGTGTTAAACCCTCCTTCTCCAGTTGAAAGACGGGTAGGAATGGAAGGCGACTTCTTGCAAGATATTCACGGTCATTTAGTGGTCGATCATGATTTGTATAACCACGAAGGATTAACGGAAGATGGTATTGCTGAAGCGTTTGTTGAATTTGCGAAAAAGGAGAAACTGAGTTTTTTTAAATACAGCTCATCTGTTACCCCGTTTGATGCTGAAAGGTATCAGCGATTAATGGATGGGCTAGAAGCGGTTGAATTAAAACTAAATGAGGTTTTGGAAGATAATGATTCATTTAGATTTGACAGTGAATACTTCAAAATTGAATATTTAACTAAGCTGAGAAAAATAAAAAAAATACCGTATCGAACGATTGGAGAATTTGCTTATGTAACAGATGGAATTCATGAGTCTATTGATTTTGATAAAGATAGCGAAATCAATTTAATATCTGCTAAATCTCCAAAAGAAAATATATTTGATAATGATTGCATATCAGTTGAACAACATGAAAAAAATCCTCGTACTGCCTTGCAAATAAATGATGTAATTATTTCTACAGTTGGGACAATTGGTAACTGCGCTGTTGTAGACGAAACAATTCTTCCGGCAAATTCTGATCGGCACGTTGGAATTATTCGGATACAAAATGAATTTAAATCATATTTTATATCTACCTTTGTTATCTCAAGTTATGGGAAGTTTCAATCTCTCAGAGAATCAACAGGAAATGTCCAGCTTAATCTTTTTATATACAAAATTAAAACTATCAAAATTCCACTTTTATCAAAAGGATTTCAAAAAAATATTGAGAATAGAGTCCGGCTTGCCCATCAATTATTAAAACAGTCAAAAATAATCTATTCTGAAGCTGAAGATTTACTGCTCTCGAAACTTAACTTGAAAGACTGGCAACCTACGGAAGAAACCATTGTAGTTAAAAGTTTTGCTGATTCGTATTTGGTAAGCGATCGCTTCGACGCTGAGTATTACCAACTCAAGTATGAGCAAGCTGAAAAAGCCCTTCAAGAATGCGGTTTTCCAAATCAGAACCTAGGCTCATTAATAGAACCAATTCAAAATGGCTTTGATTTTCGAGAATTTACGGAAGAAGGTACACCTTACATCCGCGTTGGTGACATAAAACAAGGAAAGATTGATACAGCCGGTGCTGTAAAAGTTCCGATTACAATTGCTGATGTTGATAAACCTGTTGGATTGCAAATAGGAGATATTCTCTTCACACGCAAAGGAAGTTTTGGTAACTCCGCAGTTGTCACAGAGTTAGAATTAGAGGGAATTATTAGCAGTGAAATCATGCTTTTGCGCTTGAATTCAATTGCAAAATCAATGATTTTACCTGAGTATATAAGTTTATTTATAAATTCAAAGTTTGGTTATCTACAAATTGAACGGAGAGTTCATGGCGTAGCTTATTATAGTATTTCGCAAGCAGATTTAGCAGATGTATTAATTCCGATTGTACCCATGCCTGACCAAGAAAAAATTGTTCAAAAAATTAAATCATCATTCGCGCTAAAGCTCAAGTCCAAGCAACTACTAGAAATTGCTAAAACAGGAGTAGAACGGGCAATTGAAACCGATGAAGCCACGGCAACTAACTGGATGAACCAGCAACTGGAAGATTAAGTATCAACCTAATCATTACTCAATTGAGTGAGAGTGGCAATGAAAGCAATTAAAGTTATGGCAACTATTGATGAGCAGGGGCAACTTACTTTAGATTACCCCTTAATAACAGATAAGAACAGTCGCGTTGAAGTTATTGTTCTTATCCCAGAAGAAACAGAAATAGAGGAAGATGATAAACCTAAAGAAGCAATTCTAGAAGATTTCCGGCAAGCTTGGCATGAAGCAATGACAGGACAAACGATTCCGGTTGCTCAACTTTGGGAAGGACTAGAGGATGTCTGAGCCATCGTTTATTCAAGTTGAAGCTTCGCCAACTTTCAACCGAAATTTACGCAGCCTTGCTAAGAAATATCGCAATATTCGTAATGATATACAACCCGTAATCGAACAACTTGAACGGGGAAAGTTGCTGGGAGATAAAATATCTGGGATTGGTTATGAAGTTTTTAAACTGCGAGTCCGAAATAGCGACATTCAAAAAGGGAAAAGTGGTGGCTATCGTCTCATTTATTACGTCAAAACTGCAAATGGTATCATTCTGCTGACTATTTACACTAAATCTGAACAAGCCGATATTGTGGCTGATGAAATTAAGAGCATCATTGCAGAGTATGAACAACGGGCAACGTAGAAAAAGAGTTAGATACAGCAAAGATGTTGATGTCCTTTTGATTGAGCTATCGGATGACGCGATCGCTTATGCAGAAGATGAAGGACGAGTCATTCTTCACTACTCAGTTAGTGACAAGTTAGTGCTAATTGAGATTCTAGATTTCAATCAGTTTATGTCTGAAGATATTATTGCTGAAATTATTGTCACGTCTTGATATTTACTCCTGGCTAATAGCTCATCACCTTGACAGGGCTACCTTAGGAAACCCAACCTCACCCTTCTGCAAAGTTTAATTCTCTATTACTTCACTCGTCCGCTTCTAATCATACTGAAGATTAACCACAAACCGATTAAACTAGCTACTACAAAGAGAATGCCACTCACCCAAAAGAAAAGAGGATTAGTGGGACCTTGGGAAAAAATCATGGCAGCACCAATTAGGATAGCGGCTGTCACAATAGCGAACGTTAGTTGATTGCCGATACTATGCAAAGTGCGGCGAAACGGTTCAAGTCCTCGCACCGCTACGTTCCATTGCAAGGTTTCAGAAGTCACCCGATCTAATAACATCTCTAATTGGCGAGGAGCGTCTAAAGATAGAGTTTTGATATCGAGAGCAGCCCTTAAAAGGTCTTGTAGGGGAGCATGTCCGACTAAGCGTTGCCGGAATAAATCTGCCATCAGGGGTTTAATTTGTTCGATTAAATTGAAATTGGGGTCGAGTTGGCGAGCTACCCCTTCTAGATTGGCGAGTGTTTTAGCATACAAGCCCATGTTGCTGGGAACGCGAATTTTATGTTTCTGGGCAATTTGTAATACTTGATAAGTCAACTGGCTAAAGTTAATTTCCGCTAAGTTTAAGTTGTAGTAGCGTCGTAGCAAGCGGTCAAAATCATTTTCTAAGTGTGCAAGATTTACAGGGATAGTAGACTCTGCCAGGTCTAACGTTAATTGGCTACACCGCTTGCCATCTAAGTTTGCGATCGCCAAAATAAGTTCAATCAAAATCTGTTGGGTGCGGGGGTCTAGACGCCCCATCATACCAAAATCAATCAGAGCAATACGCCCTGAGTCAAGATAGAAGAAATTTCCAGGGTGAGGGTCGGCATGAAAGATACCATCAATGTAAAACTGTTGAAAATAAGCTTTAACAATTAAATCGGCAAGGGCTTGGCGTTCGGCCTTGGCATTGCCACCATAATTTGTCCCCCGCATGTCAGCCAGTAATAGAGGAACTCCATTAAGCCACTCCATGACGAGTAACTTCTCACTAGTCAAGTTCCAGTAAATTTCTGGAAGAACTAGCTGTTGAGGATCGAACCAGTAACTCTTGGAGAGATTGCGCCGTAGTGTGTCAGTGTAACTGGCTTCTTGGGTAAAGTTGAGTTCAGCCCGCAGCGCACTAGCAAATTCCTCAACGACAGAAACCAGATTGTAATATCGTCCTACCTCAGTGCGATTGACTAATCGTGCCAAGCCACGAAGTAACCTAATATCCTGCTCAACAACTCTATCAATACCTGGTCGTTGAATTTTTAATGCCACCTCACGTCCATCAATCAGCGTAGCCCGATGGGTTTGGGCGATCGATCCGGCGGCAACAGGCTGGTGATGAATGATCGAAAAGATTTCTTCTATAGGTTGTTGAAGCTGCTTACGGATAATGACTTCTACTGCCTCCCAGGCCACTGGGGGTACTTCAGCTTGAAGGGAGGTTAAGGCTTCAATATACGGCGGGGGTAACAGATCGGGGCGCGTACTGAGCAGTTGTCCCAACTTAACGTAGACAGGACCGAGTTCCACCAAAATATTACATAGCACGAATGGGGGTGGCAGTGAAGGTTCTTCACCTTTCCCTCCTAGGAGAACCCCTCGCATAAAACCCCAGCCGTGCCGAAGAACCACTTCAACAATTTTTCTTTGACGAGAGCTGGTTTTGGCAAGACCTGAAAACACATGGCACCTACCTGAATGGGGGTTTCATCGGGATGAATGGGTGAAAGATAGGCTGTCCACTCCAGCGAGAGCGAGACAACTTACACCATAACTTTACGCTCACAAAGGCGATCGCGCCTCAGCATTAGGTATGGGTAACCTCCACTCAAACGATGACCAGAAGGGCGATCGCACCAGTACCTATATGCAGCTAAAACTAACCTATGCGATCGCTCACGGACAACTGGCTCTCCCTGCTCTTGGAGTTCTTGCTCCCGACATGGGGATACTCCAACCTATGCTGGTGTTTGAATTCTAGTATGAGCGATCGCACATAGGAGTGATTAAGGAAACAAGCCTAAGCGAATCCATAGCTGCCGCGCTGTTACTTGTGCTTGGCTGTTCATCTCTAAACAAGCGATCGTTACTCTTCCAATAGGTGTTTTAGCGACAAGCGTTCCAGAATTGCTGTCTACTTGAAAATGGTCGTCCCATTGGTCTTGCCTTGGGTGAAACAGACGAACTTCAGTATCGGATTCTGGATCGATTCCACTGATACGAGTTCCTTTACGGAGATTGCAGGAACGACAAGCGAGAGCTAAATTGAATTCGGCATCAGCGCCGCCTCGGTAAAGGGGTATGATATGTTCGACTTCAAACGGGAAGTTGAAGACCAGTTCTGGAGCATGACAATATTCACAACGATGAGTAGCACGGTCAGCGACTAGAGTATAGAAAGGGTTCATTGATTTAGTTGCTGCACCAAAGCTGCGGTTCGGGCTGTGGCTGCTTTCAATTCAGCCTCGACAAGACTATCTAACTCGGCTTGTTGTTCTGGAGGGAGTGTTTGCCCTTCATCGCGTGCTGTTCGCCATAGATTCATTAACTCAGATAAACGCTGTTGCTGAAAGGCACTAAAAAACCAGTCAGGACGAAAACTCTGGATAATCAGTAATGTGCTGAATTCATCGCCTTCTAATTGGGCAGTCAATGCATCTAGCGCTTCACCTGCGGTTTTACCTGTTGATTCCTTATCACCTGCAACTGCTCGATAAAGCCTATCGCCGTTTGCATCGGATACTGGCAAGATAGCGACTGTAGTCATGTCCAAACCTTTCGAGCCTCTTGCTCACTAATTATAGTTGGCTCAACTTTAGGCAGGGATGATGGGGGTTAATGCTTGCGATCGCACTGGTGTCTATGTTCAGCCAAAACATTAATTTTTAACATCACTTATAAAACTCAAAAGACCTTGGTATTCTTGGGTCGTTTTGTAATCTATGACACGTAATTTAAGCGCTTGATTGGGTGTAATTATAAACTCCTTTATTTCTCTGGGATAAGGTCTCTGATCTACTTTGATTAAAAAGCCATAACTAGCTAACCTAAATCTATAGTAATTAACTTCCTTTCTACATCTAATCGGAGGCTGTACGCTGTTAGCCTCTATCCTATTATATTTAAAAAGAAGTACAGAGAAAATATTTTCATCTCCAGCTTGTTCTTGTAAAAGCAGGTTCCTTAATTGTTTTTGCCACTCTTCTCCTATGTCAACTTGTTCAAAAAAATTACAAGTCTCTGTGAGCTTCAGATTTTCATCATAGTCAATGAGAAAACTTTTATCTTTAACTATCGAACTTCTCCAAAGAACAGAGATAAAAAACAATTTCAATTTATCATAATCAATTTCCTTTTGATGCTTGATAAAATCGATGCTTGACAAAGAGGCGCTTTATCAAGTAATACTTTTTGGGAATATTCGAGATTGAACAGGCATCCATACGAGCAAACAGAACAATCAGGCGATCGCGACGATTTGAAAACCAACCGTCTTCTTTACCTGCCCAAAGACAACTGGGAAGCATACCCACTGCGATCGCAAGCTCTGAATGTAGAGGATGAACTGTAGAAGCGATCGCACACTCTGGATGTGGAGAATGAACAGTGAGGGCGATCGCTCAAGCTTGAAACTGGGACAACAACCAAGCACTCACTTTGCCATGATTCATTTCCCGACTGCGCCGGAAGGCTTCTTCTAGCAGAGCAATATCCAAACCTGGAAGCACCTGGGACTCATCAATTCTGCGACTGCCTCGATTCTGGATCTCAAACGCGATTACCTGAACATTTTGCACATCAATAATCCAATACTCGCGGACTCCAAGTGATTCGTAGAGTAGACGTTTCTCTCCTTTGTCATCTGCCAGGGAAGAATAAGCAACTTCAATTACCAGATCGGGGGCAGAGTAGGTATCGAGATCGATGATAGTTGCTTCCCAAGGTATCGTTTCCGCGTTGGAACCCACATAAAACGAGACATCTGGCTGCGCTTCCGCACAGTTCGCTTTACGGTAGGTGCAGTTATCATGACCATCAAAGTCAATACCTCGAATACTTGCAAAAAGAGCAATCGCAGCAATAACAATGAAATGGTCGCGGGAATGAGGATTACCAAGTGGAGACATCTCCAACCTCATGCGTCCGTTATAGTAGTAGCCTCTGGCTTTTTCATAGGCTGGTTTGCCAATCGCCTCAATGTATTCGTCCCAGGTGGCATTCACCCAGGTATCGGTTGGTAGTTTAGCTTGTACTTGGCTCATAACAACCCTTTTGGCTACCGCTCACCGAGATCTTAACGTAGGGGCGATCGCAGGATCGATGTGGAGGATGAACGGTAGGAGCGATCGCTCCCATACCTACATACAGCCAGACCCAACCTACGCGATCGCTCCCTCAAAATAAATTCTAAAGGGTTCAGCAAGAATTCCTAATATTTGATTCAACTGGGTTATGAAATATTCGGTCAAATCAATTTTGACAACATGATTTTCTAACCTTATAAATTTCCAGTTAGTACCCGTTGAAACTGCACCATACACCACTTGCTGTTTCAGCCCCTTACGAGCATTAAATATTTGAGCAGCAACCATTTGAGCTACACATTGTCCTAATCCAATACGAATATCATTATCTTTCGCTTCAACCAAAGTTAAGACAGGTGCAGTAACTAGGGATTGACTACTTGATGCACTTAAGATAAAGTCACAGGCACCCGTTAACCCTTTTGCTTCGTCAACATTAAATGTATTACCCGAAAAATAACCGATTTTATTCTGAAATATACGTCTTACTTCCAATAATATCGGAGTAATAATCAATTCAGATCGAGCTTTTTCTGTACTAATACTTGCCGCTAAATCTAACGTTTCATCCAGCGTTTCCTTAAGGCGTTGAGAAGGTTCAATGGGTGTCACCTGACTAAAGAAATGAGGAATATCTTCGACTGTTAATTCGAGAGTAGAAACGGCTTGGTCAATTGTTTTGAAATCACTGTATGACATATTCCCAGAGTTAGCAGAACTTACAACGCTACCATAACTATTTTGTCAAACCAACATCTTGCATCATGCCCTCTCCAATAGAATTCTGGGGCTATACAAACTCAGTCCGCCTGCGCGGACTAACCAAAAATCATCGTTTGCCATCTTACCTAGCGATCAGTTGGTGGTTTCTTAGTCGATGTCATCAGGTAAGTCATTGATCGACATTCCAGCTTGTTCTAGGAGTTCTTTCAATCGTTTGATTTGTCCTAAGGTAAGCCTGAGTTTGTGTTCCCCTCTTTCGTGACGCCCTATTGTTCTGGGTGTTGTCCTCAGTTCACGAGCAAATTCTTCCTGGGTCATATTTAGACGTTCACGAACTTGTCTAAGAGTTGGCAAGTTAGGGTTGCTATTGTGATCCTGATCGTTTATCATCTTTCCTAGAAAAGGACAATTTGTCCTTTTACGGACAACAAAAATAATGGGGAAACGCCTAGAGGAAGTTTCCCTGTCTCTCTATGGGTAGTTTCTCATACCAGGCAAGTCCGCCAAGAGTTAAAACTCTTGGCTCATAGCTCAAGTCCACAAAGCGTGGACTGAAATTCCTGGTGGATGAGTGCAGTAAGGAGGTGATGCCTAGACGATTATCAGGAAATTATTAGCTCGTACTGTTTGAATTCTTCCATGAGTAAAGGGCGATCGCTCCCTTGGCAAAGTGTACGCGATCGCCCTTCTCTAATTACTTAGTAATTACAAAAATAATAGCAATGAAACATTCACAATGGCTTCGCCTCAAAGCTGAGGCGGACAGGATTGTTGCGGCGTTAAGAGCTGACGGTTTCCAGTGCCGTAAGCACACGCACCGCTTGTCTTGGCACTTTCGCAACGATACAGTTTCCTATACCCTGGCTTGGCTGCCAGCGCCAGTGGGTGAGTGGAGTTTATTACCGAATGATGGCACACCAGAGCGAGAGCAACTTCTATCACAGATTCACTCTATCTTGGAGCATCGAGGCTGTGGTCGGAGTGTAGAGACGCATTCTGGCACATCTCTACAAAGTTTTCCTGCTAAAGGCGATCGCATCTGGAATCAGCAGAATTACCCCTGGACACTTGTCAGGCTCTTGCCAAACGCTCGACACTATACGATAGCCCGCTTCTATAGCCGTGCCGAGGCTGAAAATCATCAGCGTTTTTTGGGAAAGTGGATGCCAGCTGCCGACTTCGAGGTCATATTCGATGAGACAATTGTGATGGCTGACAATTGAGTAAGTAGATCGAAAGAGTACCAGTAGCTGTGAGTCGTGCCGGAGGCGATCGCATTTCATATAGCTAGGTGATTTGAACATGGTAATTCTTCATCCGTTGTCAGATTTCATAGACAGCAATTATGCTGTCAGTGACTTAGCTCCCAGCTATTACTACGAAGGGCATTGTCCTCAAAGTGGTGAACTACTGAGACTGCCTCGGACTGCAATGGCCCAAGCGATCGCCAAAAATTTAATGCAACACCTAGCCAACAATGACCGTTATTCCTGTGAAGGCAAAATGTATGGGATATTGTTGGTGGAACTGCCTAATGGTGAACAACGGGTACTCAAAGCCTTCTCTGGTCTTCTGAATGGTCACAGCAGCGTTGAGGGCTGGGTGCCGCCAATTCCAGGACGAAACCAAGTTGCCCTAGAAGAAGCTCGCACCTTAGCTGAACTGGAGGCAATAAAGCAGGAACTAATTACCCTGAAGCAACTTCCAGAACGACAAGAGTATGCAACGCTTAAGAGTAAGTTTGAGCAGCAGTTGCAAGAAATGAGCGATCGCCATCAAGATTGCAAACATCAACGACACAAAAAACGTCAGATACTCTGCGAAACACTTACGCAAGAAGCACTCACGGTTGCCATTGAACAACTCGACGCAGAAAGTCGTCAGCATGGAATTGAGCGACGGCAACTGAAACGCCAACACAATGCCGTGTTACAGCCACTCAAAGCTAGGATTGACTCGGCGGATGCACAGATTCGCGAACTAAAACAACAGCGTAAAGCACTGTCCGGTCAACTGCAAGCTCAGATGCACGCTGCCTACAGCCTGACTAATTTTTCAGGGCAATCTCTATCCTTACAGCAACTAATGCCAGGAGGCGCGATGCCCACTGGCACAGGAGATTGTTGTGCACCAAAGTTGCTTCATTATGCAGCAACACAGGGTCTAAAACCACTGGCGATGGCGGAGTTTTGGTGGGGAGTATCCTCAGCGAATCAAGACAAAATTCAGGGAGAATTCTATGAAGCTTGTGAGTCGCGCTGTAGGCCATTAATGGGGTTTTTGCTTTCAGGATTGTCTCAGCGCTTTGTTGTTGGTTGTTGGTTGTTTGTAGAAGATATAAATCACCAACAACTAACAGCAAATAACACGAAATCCCTGGTAAGGGGGTATTGCAATACGTCCCTACAGTCGGGGGATGAGTTAACTTATCACCCTATCATGCCCTTCTCTACTAAACTAACGATTCTGTATGAAGATGAAGGGCTGATTGCAGTGAACAAACCCCCAGGACTACTTTCGGTGCCTGGGCGTTACGGCGATACCTTTGATAGTGTCCTAAGTCGCTTGCGTCATCTACTGGCGGATAGCATGGCGCTTACAGCTGTGCATCGCCTAGATCAAGAAACATCTGGTATCCTCTTGTTGGCGCGTAATCAACAAACCCATCGTCAACTCAGTCAGCAGTTTCAGCAACGGCAAATTCACAAGGTTTATGAAGCTGTACTTTCTGGTTGTGTGACTATTGATCGAGGTGCGATCGCACTACCGTTATGGGCAGATCCTCAAAATCGCCCCTATCAGAAAGTCGATTGGCACAACGGTAAACCTAGTTTGACTCGCTTCCAGGTGATAGCCAAAGAAGGAGACTACACTCGTATAGAGTTTATGCCGCTAACAGGGCGCACCCATCAACTCAGGGTTCATGCTGCTGATTCGAGAGGACTTGGGATACCTATATTAGGCGATCGCCTTTATGGATGCCGTACCCTTGCCAGTCGGTTACATCTGCACGCGAGGGAACTTCGCTTCAAGCATCCGCAATCCGGAGAAACCCTCCATCTACTAGCAGACACACCATTTTAACGAGCATCCACTTACGCAAATTTCTCATTACGAACCGCCACTTGTAGGGGTGAACGGCCGTTCACCCCTACTGTATGTGGTGTCTATGGGTAAGTCCTGTCCAACAAATTTCTTGCATAAGTGCCCTAGCCCTGGGAGATAAGTACTACTGCTAGGTCATAACCATTGACCAAGAAAGGATGAGGGATGAGGGATGAGGGATGAGGGATGAGGGATGAGGGATGA
>DALYIW010000028.1:0-11567 GCA_031970155.1 Coleofasciculaceae cyanobacterium CTOTU46601
TGTTTCCGTAGAGTAATGAACCAGCAACGGGTTCGCGGATACCATCGATGTCCACTGGAGGGGCTGCGATGAAGGCGATGATGAAGCAGGTGGTGGCGGTCAGCAGGGTAGGAATCATCAACACGCCGAACCAGCCTACATACAGGCGGTTTTCGGTGGAGGTGACCCAGTTGCAGAACTGCTCCCACACAGAGGCGCTACGCTCACGCTGTAATGCAGTTGTCATGGTTCAGAATGATTGCGGTGTGTTTGATATGTATGATGTTGAGTAAAGTTCGGTAAACCGTTCTTTACCTGACAACTTCATAGTATTTACATTCCTTTACAAAAGCAAGCAGTTCCGCTTTAGTGGTTCCTATCGCTGTTATTAAGCTTACTTATAGAATTGGGAAGCAAGTGGGCAACTGGGATATAGCCACTCGTGCCAGAGAGCGCGAGAGAGTGAAGATTGACCCGATTGAAGTGGAGTGATCGCACTGACGGGTACTCCTGCGCTTGGGAGCTGATCGCATCTGCTACGCGATCGCCATTCAACAAAAAATCCGCTTCTACGAAGAATTGGAGCATCAGGCTCTCCACCGAGCCAACCTTCGTGATGCCTCCCACAGTTTTGTTTGACGGAAAAGATTATTCCAGTTCAGGTGAAGTTTGATCGTGAAATTATGTGTTTGTGTAAGCTCCTAGATTAATCAACTATCAATTCCCAATCCGCAGGCTCCGCAACAGAAATTCGGACTGGCTCTCCTGGGATAAAATTATTAGCCAAAAAATAATCTTTTTTGTATCTAGCTTTTGAACCATCTACTCGCAAAATTTCATAGACGTAACCAGGAATATACCCATCAGAATCGAGTAACTGTCTTAGCCTGAAGTATTGGTCAATTGTTTCGCGCCATAACTCCCAGAAGTTGTAACCGTGCCATTGGGAAGCGTAGGCAAAGATACCACGCTCACGCGAAACTGTTTGTACATCTACACATCGGTCAGTTATCTGCGAAGCCACCATTATGATTTTTCCGGCTTCCCTTTGCTCTTCAATGAAGTCAAAAACTTGTCTACGTGTAGCATCAACTAGGTAAAGCCGTCCATCTCGGGTAGGAAGAATTACATTACTCATAGATTCATCTCCTGAAGCTGTACTGGCAGGAATTGTGATGCCTTGAAAATCTGTCAGAACATCAAACGGAATAAGTCTTACCTTGTCTTGATTCCACTCGGCACACTTAAGAGATAGCAGGCTAAATTTGCTTCTCATCAACGCTTTGGCGTCTTTGAGAGAAGGAACAAATACTTCAATCGTGTTGTCTCTAAATTTGGTTAAATACTTAATTCCACATTCTTTTGCAAATAACCTGCCAGCGGCACAGTCAACAACTTTGTAAGCTTCCTTGATGAGTGTTTCCATTGGGGAATTCCCTCTTATACATTTTCATCAATTCGTCATCGTTAATTGGCAAACAGCCTGAGAGAAGGCTTAGTTCCATCAATGTTGGTTCACCACCTGCAATGATTACATCAATTCGTTCTTCTGGGTTATCAATTGCATCTGTGAACATCTCTACGCAAGCAGTACGATGTTCGCGGACAAAATCACCAATGCGTTTCTCTTCAGATTTATTTGTTCCCTCCTTTGTACTTGAATTACCAATTAGAAGACTGAGTGCTGCCCAAATAAATTGAGCTAATTGCTGTCGAGAGTAGGAAGGAAGAGCATCAATAACACTTTTGACGCTAGGTATTTCTTCTGTTGAGGTAACAATTGCGTCATCCCGGTCAACTGGAATGCTCCTAGCCCAACGTTCAATCACCTCGCTAATCGATAAGCCAATTTGTTCAGCACGGTTTTTTGCCAGTCTTTTACCAGTAGGGGTAAGACTGACGTTAATTTTCTCTGTCTTCTGTTCCTCCCAGTCGTTCTGAGGTTTGCCTTTGTGTGGTCTAACCATGCACCAATACTAATCCCTGACGCATTACTTCCGAAAGAGCTTAAGAAACCCTTTGTAAAGAAGTTATGCGTTAGTTGACAAGTTGGGCGCATTAGTTTTATCGTAACGTATAAGTTGATGTGAATCCCCATCAACTTACATCCCACCCACACCCTGATTGCAGCAAGCCTAGACCAAGAGAGTTTAGAGGAATTTTGCCCAAATGCCTTGCTGTGATTGAGGTGTTCTCTTGCACCTCAACTCACACTTTCTACAGGAATTCATACTATGCGATGAAGAAAGATGTCCAAAGCCAGTTATGGCAAACGGTTGAGATATTGTTTGACCACTTTACGGACAAGCCGACCTACACGCGCCAGGAGCTAGCGCAAGGACTGGGAGACGTTCACTTCAACACCATCTACAAGGATGAGCTTTTGTTGCTCGAGTGGTGCGAACCCTACGGGCAATCCTTAAGGCGAAGGCAAAGGTTGCAACCCTATCAAGTCTGGTTGTTAGTCCTTGCAAGAGTGCTTGTTCACCACTATGGAAGAAGTGAAGCAATTGCTTTCTTCTTTAACAATTCTGAGAGTCTGACGCTTGAGAAATTCGACCAATTCAGGAGAGAAAGAAATGAGCGTATTAACAAAGCAAAACGCATTTTCGCTGCTTAACCTCAGCAGTGTTGAGGAACTGAATTCTGACTTAGACAAATTAGCTGAAGATTTGCGTAGCTTCGGCAAGGAGGTTCCGGAGGAAATTGCTAATCCGACAGCACACCAAGACATTAGTAAAGAGCATCTGACGTTACTGCGCGATTACAAGCGAGGGGGTAAGGATGGGTTGAAGCAACTTCCTCAAACGCCAAACAGCAACGGACAGGGTAGCGTTCATGTTGAAAACAAATTGCTAACCGTAACCGATGACGACATTCTAGAAGTTGCTGAATCCACGGGAGTCGATCTGGATGTGGTGATGTCTGCTGCTGCACATATCCAGAGCATAGAAACCCTCGTGCAGTGGATTGAAGAGTACAAGAAACTCGAAGACGAACAACGCATCAAAGATTCCGCAAAACAGCAATTTGAACTCGATCAATTGCAGAAGAAAGAGCAGGAATTGGGCGAACGCCTAACTGCTGCACTCAACAAGCAGACGCCTGACGTTGATGCCATCCGCCAGCGCCTGGGCATAAAAATTCCTGCTTCAGTCAACAATCTTGGTACTTGGGATGGAAAGCCAGGGAGTGATGGAGAGCCGGATTTTTTGCGGAATGCGCGTGCGGCTTTTGCCAAGAAGAAATAGAGTTTGAAAGCTTCTCGATTGAGGAAGACATTCAAGCTTATTTAGCTACGTTATCAGCCGTTGATATTGAGGCTTTAAAAGCTGAACTAAAAGGGCTTAAAGCAATTGTCAACAGCCAACAAAAATCTTTGGAGAAAACATCAATGTCTCACGTTATTGCTATTGGAATGCTCACAACTACGGCGGGAATTCTGGCTGCTGCCTTCCCCCCTGCTGGAGTCGCTTTTGGATTCCTTGTGTTTGGGGCAGGACTGGTGGCAAGAGATTAATGCTCCCGTGACGCAATATAGCGGCATTTTTACATTTAGAACTAGCCAATTAGGAAACTGAATGTGAACAAAACACCGGCTCAAACTTTATTAAGCGACTAATTTTTGAGCTAAATGTTTGGCTCGTTCGCCCTTTCAAGTGTGGAGATTCAATGAATAAAAAAAGAGATGCAGACAAAGAAACAGACATTTGGGAGGCTTTAAGTTGGGGAGACGATCTTTCCGAAAAACAATGGGATTATGTGGCATCTAATCCGCCGTTTGCCCGAGAAATAATCGAGTGTTTTGTACTCGATAAAATGCCCGAATCCCTGCAACAACTACAAGAAAAGGAGGTAGCATGACCTACAACTTTCTACCGCCAACTCCAGCAGAAATTCAATTGGTTGCAGACCCAGGGTGTCAAGGAGACAGGAGGGATCGCATACAAGAACCCGAAGACTGGGTGGATCAGTACTGTATTGAATTTGAAAAAGAATGTTCAGCCCGTGCAGCCCAGGTAGAAAGTTTACTTTTTGCAGGCGACTTTGACGCAATCATTGACTGGATCAAACAATGGCAGCAGGAGGATAGAGGGTATAACTCCCAAAGCTCGCGCTACCGCAGGGCTTTATCCGAATATCGTCAGATTCGATTCAAGTCAGGATGAAGTCCTGCGGACAAACCTTGAACAAGCTTACAAATCGAGCTTTTCCCCGCAGTTATTGGAGACGGCTGGGAGTGCTGACAATGCGTGACCCGCATCGCGAGTAGAGTTCACGCTCCGGTACATCGAAATCATTGTCAATATAAATGACTCACGCCAATAATGCAAACCGAAACCTCAGAAAAACTTTACCACTTACAACAAGATGGTTGCTATATCTGCAAAGGTATCCAGCACTACTTATTTCCGCGCGAAGTCGAAAAAATCGAAGATTTATCCGAACTGGCTTTGACAGAGTTTGTTTGGCATCAACACCCGGAATGGCAGGGTCAAGTAGACGACAGTACTGTCGTCGTAGAGCAAAACTGGGAAGCTATTGATGCCGAAATCGACCGACTTATAGAGCAAGGCAAGTCTTACACTCTATTTCCACGAGAAACGTTCGTAACTTATGTCGGCGAAGACTGGGATGCGATCGCCTATATGGAATGGCGTTGGTACGTCCTTCAGGGCGAACGATGAGAAAGCAACTTACCTAGGGTTGCCTCGAATCAAGGGCGTGAGTGGCTGGTATCTTTCCAGACCATTATCAAGTGAATCAATGAATCCAACGACGCGGATAATTTGGAGCCTTGCTGCAACGCTCGTATGCTGTTTCGTTCCGTTACTCGTTCTCATAAAAAGAGCAAATAATCAGTGGAGTATTCGGGAAGAATTGCGGCAATCAGCGCAGATCAGTGCCACAAGTCGCAGTACTGCATTGGGGAGAGCGCAGTACTGCATAATTCTCAATCCTAAAACCCCTCTAACAGACGGAGCATCAGTCGTTTACAAAATAGACAAAAAAAGGCATCTCCCTTCTGGTCAAGTCGTTTGCGATCAGTACGGGAATACTGCTCTAGTCGATGGAAGCGGTAGAGCGAGTGACATTCAAAAAGCTCCATTTGAAGAGGTTAACAAGATTCTGAACAAAAGGAAAGGACTCAATGAAAAACGGAAATTCTCAAAACGAACCCAACGATAAATTTAACAAAAAATACAACAAGCCCAAGTTTAGTCTCAGTACCTTTTTGGGCGATGCAATGGGAGCACTAAAAAACTTCATTTTCAACCCGAACAGCCTCTATTTCACGGTGCTAGTCATCGCTGGTGTGATAACCGTACTGAACATGGTTCCTTACGTAGCATTATTCACGACGGCGATCGGACAACTTGCAGGCACGGTCGATGATGTTCCGATACTACAGGAATTAGTTTTAGGCGGAGCTGTAATTACGGCGACTGTTCTGGGAGCTGGCTTGCAAGTTGTCGTTCAAGGCATGGAAATTATGCCAGTGGCACCAATACTTATCCCTCAGTGGGCGGAACGGCTATATTTTAAGTCGAATCGCCAACGCTTTGAGAAGCCATACGAAGGTGACAACGCACCAACCATTATTCCCAAAGCTTACAACTGGGTTCGCTCGGCAGTTGAGAAAAATCACGAGGTAGGTTTTCTGATTTCATTGTTTTTCTACGGCTTCGATTTTTGGGTTTGCCAAAGCACTTATCCAGTCTGGGATAGCGTCGGGAATCTAAGGATTTTCAATTTGTTTTTTGTGATTACTTTAGTCGTTGGGTTTGTCTGCTGCCTTCGCATCGCTGCTATCTTCAATTCCCACAGGCTAAATAGTGCTGAAGAAGCGGAGTTTCAGGTAATGAAAGGCCAACTAATGCCACCTCGATACGTTAAAGACGGCAATCAAAAATAATAGCTAATGCTGCCTGCTCTACTAATGGCGAGTACTTATCAGGTGGGCAGCGCTCTTACTTAAGAGAAGAAAAATGTACGACATCGGCCGCATTTTTAAGGAAAACAAGCCATACCCTCAGGTTGACGAATCAGTCCTCTACTATTTGTGCTTATCTGAAGGGCGGGATTTCGAGGAAGCAATACTATGCCTCCGTCAGGCGGTACGGGAGTGGCACAAGACAAGTCAGGTTAGTTTGGGATTTACAACAGTAACCTTTTTAGTGAGCTTGGCTTCTGTGGCTTCCGGTGTAGGTGCCTGGATTGCGCTTCCAGCTATTAGCGCCGTCTTCACTGGTACCCAAGCCTGGGGCAGTCGCAAGGAATGTCAGGTTCGGGAGCGGGAGTTAGAACTACTAAAATCTCACCCAGAGCTACTAGAATTAATGCACCAGGCGTATCTGAAGAGTGTCCCGCCAATCAAGCTAATCAACGCCTATAACGCTATCGTAGGGGCATTTGATACTCAATCTGGGACTTGCCAAGGAACCTTGCCTGTTGAGGCGCTTGCAGGCCATTTACAATCAATTGTGACTACGGAGAAGCAAGCTCATCAGGCAATTGATGCAATTGATATTCCATCTCTCCCTAAATCTTCCTTATATCCTCACCTGCCTGCATCTGCTCAATCTTCAAGGTCAGCCCTAAATTCTAGCGACACAGATAACAATACAGATAAAAATAACAATATCGACTTGCGATCGGCTTCGCCTGTGCCCCTTGGGCAATCGCCCTTAGACAAATGGCTAGCTGATAGCGTTGCGGGCGCACGTACCCCAAGGGCAGCAGAGGCTATCGAAGTAGATTCTCATTCAGATTCAGATGTGGAGGTCCCGCGAACTCCTTTACATCCCGATCCGCTAATCGACCAAATCATCAGGGCGGTTCTGAACTGCCTAAAAAATCACAGCGCACCATGCACTTACGTTAAGGCGGTTGATGGTTACAAGTTCTGGCGCATAGTGGTTCGCGCCAGCGCCAAAACCAATATCAGTTCAGTTTTGAAGCTTTCAGATAATCTGTTCTCCGAGATCGGAGGTGTTTTGATAGAGCTCAATATTGCCCCTCTCGTTTCTCAAGTTAAAGGCGGAGCAATAGCTATTGATGTTGCGAAACCAGAAGAGCAGTGGAGGACGGCATACTTTAAGGACTACATTGTCCCAGCTCGGCATGGCTGCGATTTTCCAGTAAGAATCCCCGTTGGAGTTGATTTGGACGGATTCCTCGTAGAAATGGAGCTCTCGAAGCACGAAACCTGCTCTCTCTTAGCTGGCGGACTGAAGGGCGGAGGCAAATCCCGATGGGCAGTCGCTGCGATCGCCAGCATCGTTTGTCAATATCATCCCGATGCTGTCAAGCTTATCCTAAGCGACACCCAGAAAGTGGAGTTCGAGCCATTCAAAGATGTGCCGCACTTGAGGGTGCCAATAGCTCAAACTAATACTCAAACGATTGAGGCTCTTCAAGAAGCTGAAGCTGAAATGAGCCGTAGAGAACGGCTATTTGCAGAGTCCCGTGCAACAAACATAGATGAGTACAATTCTAAGGTTTCATTCAAAGAACAGCTTCCTCGAATCATTATCTTCATTGAAGAAACAGCCGATATTTCGTGTTCGGATGAGGCGGAAGAATTCAATCATTCAAAAGATCGGCTGAATCGTTTGGCTAGAAAATGGGGTCTTTATCTAGTCGATTCAACACAGTCGCCTCGTCCGAAAGTTGTCCCTCAGGAGATTCGCGACCAATATGCGGCTTTCTTGGCATTTAGAACTTCTAGACCAGAAGTTTCAAGAATTATCCTCGGTAATCAAAATGATGATGCCTGTCGGCTTTTAGGGCAAGGAGATTGCATTTATATGAGTAACCTAGGTTTTCAACGATTACAGTCTATTTACTTATCAAATCAGGAGGTTTCTGCAATAGTCAATCGAGTGATTGCAGAGTACGGAAGTTTTAGCGAAAATTCTGACAACATCCCCAACGTCCCTAACGTCCAAGAGGATTTTCAAGAGCAAAATCTTAAGAACGTCCCTAACGTCTCTAACGTCTCTAACGTCGATCCACTCGAAGAAGAGCGAACTCGACTGGAAGACGCTCTAAACCTAGAGTATGATGGCGATTGGGAGGTGGAACGTCTTTTCGTCTCGTCTGACTCGTCTGACTCGTCTGTCTCGTCTGACGAGACGAAAAGCGACCCCGATTGGTACTTTTTTGAGCAGATCCGAGATGGACGAAAGCTCAAGTGGATAGACGAGACGACAGGGAAGTTAACTCGAAAAAGTAAGACAAAAATATGCCAAGAACTGTTTGGATGTTCTACGGGTGGAACCAGTAGGCAAGCGGCTGTAAAAAAGTACGATGCGATTCGCGACAAGTTCTTAAGAATTTGGATAATCGACCTTTTAAAGAATCGGATAACTCAGAACAGAATCATTGAAGAAGTTTACTGTATCAGCGTACCAAAACAAATCAATTTCAGAAAACAAAAGCCTCAAGAATGGAAACAAATTAATGAGACAATTGA
This sequence comes from Coleofasciculaceae cyanobacterium CTOTU46601, assembly GCA_031970155.1. Classification (GTDB taxonomy): domain Bacteria; phylum Cyanobacteriota; class Cyanobacteriia; order Cyanobacteriales; family Coleofasciculaceae; genus DALYIW01. The sequence continues at coordinate 8,459 of DALYIW010000028.1, forward strand.
CAGTTATATACTGGAGTACGAATACGAATCTGAAAACAGTGATTCAGAATCAACTGAAGACGAAGAATAATAAATTAAAGCTTGATACGCTCAGTCGCCCTAATAGCTTTCATCAAAGCAAGAAGCGGTAACTGCGGTATTCAGGAAGTCTACTCGCAAAGGAGCGCTCCCCTTAGTAGGCTTTTGACAAACACTGAGGGCGAAACTGGCTCTACCGGGTTCGATTCCCGATCGCCTTCCTTCGGTCAAGCCCTAAGCTGCTGGCAGGATCTTCACGCATCCACACGCTTGCGCTAGCGGTAGACTGAAACCCCCGTCAAACGGGAGGTGCTGCGGTCTTGTCTTGCAGTCAACCAACGCACCGGAATAGGAGAATCCATCATGAAGTCATCACAGTCACCCCTGATCGTTACTTTCGTTGTATTTGCTGTAGCGTTTTGTTTCTTAGCTCTTGCCATCGTACCCGTCATAGTCGTTGTGCATGGAGTTAAGTGGATTGTGCAACAGAAAGCCAATTCGGCTCTTGCACAAAACAAAGAGTGGATGGAGCAGATTGAGTTGGCAGTCTCTGAACTTCCTGCTCAGGAAATAGAACTTGCTACTCCAGCTGCTGCAAGTTTGGCGGAGAAGACACCAGGAACCGATGCTCAAGCACCGGATGCTGTGGAGACTGAACCGACGAGTGCGCTGCTCTTCGGAGCGCCGGAGGAGCGCAACTACACTGAACTACACCAAGCTCTGATCAAGGAGCTGCGACAACTACCTGCAAAAGGTAAACAAAAACGTCAAGCCTGGGCCGCTGTTTGCAAACACGCAAAAGTCCAAGGTGGTACGAAGGTGAGAGATTCAAGTCTGGAAAATCAGGCGGAGTTTCTCGCTCAAAACAAAGTTCAGCTGTCACTAGTAAGGCAAGCAGTTCAAACTGTCATAGCCTCGTAACTCAATAACCCAGCCCACCTGAGACGGGGGTTCAACTTTTGCGTGAATCATTAGAGTTGGAAATGAATAATGTCGAAACAACAATACGGATTGTCGGAAGACCAGGTAATCGACCTAGTACTAAATTCTTCACAACGGTTAACTAATCGCTCACACAAACCTTCACAAGCAATTGAGCAGCCTTGTTGTCCGTTGTTATTGAGACCCCGTCCGGTAGTAGAGGGGACTCGCTCAAAGCTTGCGATCGCCCACCGCCCACAGCCCACATCCGGTGCTAGCTTTAAAAGTCAGTGCTGCGGTAGTGCGGTAGTGCGGTAGTGCGGTATGTCCAAGAGCCAGCTCTCACGCGGTGCCGTCGCTTATCAAAAGGAGGCACTTGTATGGTTGCACCTAGACCGCTTATTAAATTTCTGGAAAACCTCCAGATTCCATTTTTGGGGTTATTTACAGCCAGCGCCGTTGCTTCGGCTGGATGTGCTGTAGCTTCGACTGCTGATTTGGTCGATCCTGTCGTTGCCCAGAGAGCTGCTACAGTCGGAATCATTTCCGGCGTAACAGTTATCACAATTTCTCATATAAGTTACAAAGATTCGTGTGATCGTCTCGAACAATTACATGTTGACTCGTTGACAGAGATAGCAGGATTTAGGGAAGCCAACCAACCACGGACACAACCACGGACGAGAGCCGAGATACAACCGATTTACCAGTTTCCAGACGACTGGCACAACCGAGTGGCAGCGCGAGGTGCTCATGGGGGGAACCCCCAAGACCGCACTCGCTCACCGATTCCAGACTTCTCAACTCCACCACCTGATAATCGACCGCAGGCACAGGCTAACGCCTTGCCGAGTGCTTGTGTGGGTTGTCAGTACTACCACGGTCGATCCTATCTTGCACATTGGGGAGAAGGAAGTGAAGCAGACCAAGTACGTCAATTGCTGGTCTGCGGGATACATCCTTTCGGACCAGATGGGGACTCTTGTCCTGATTGGGATGGGGAACCCCCTGGCGTTTTTCGGATCATTCGATTACAAGGTATGGGCGACGGCTGCCTGTACTTTGTACGAATCAAAGATGGTCAATCGGTTGAAGAAATGCTCAGGAACTCGGTTGAGATAGATCTGAGCAGCACTGAAGGCATGGAAGCTGTTGAGCTTTTGATGGAACGCTATAGCGTAAGGTCCATTAACGCCTTGCCAGGGCGTGAGTACAAGTACTTTAGTACGGACACTCAAGAGGCTTATCAAGCACTGTTAAATTCCTGCCAGTAAAAAACTAACGCACCGCGTGAGAGCTGCGATTTTTGCTTTTTTAACGACAGTACTGTCGGCTTTTCTCATGCACACCTCATCCAAAACACAAAGCAGTTTTCAGCTTAGATAAAGAAGTTGTTGCTCCCAAATGCGAATCTTCTCTCCTGCGAAGCCTCAAGGGAAGCTGAAAGCGGCTCATCAACACTCCAAGCGAGTTTATCCAATGTCGCTATTCAATATCATCAACCGTACTACCACAAGAGAATCATGAACGCAACCTTAGCTAAGTTACTTGTTAGAGTAATTCCCGGCAGTTGTCCCTTTGCTCGTGATATTAAGCTATTTGGCAAAGTCGTTTCTGTCCCACCTTTGTGCAAACTAAATCCTTTTTATGGTCAGCTCATGAAGCTGCGATTCAAAGCTTTAATTAGACTGGAGGATTCATGAAGAAACAGAAACTATCGCGCGAAAGTGTCTAGGAGCAGGCAACAAAGCGCGATCGCTACCTGCAATTGGCAAGAGTTCTTAGGAATCTATTCCTCAACACCAGAAGTTTACCAGTGGCTTGCTCAGGATAAAAATTTAACCTCAGACCAACAGAAATGGGTTGAGTATTGGGTTAACAGATTTATCGAATTTAAGCAGAACAAATCCAAGAGCTAGATTTGACCTTTCAGTCTACCCCTTCAAAGAGCAATGCAATCGCAAGAGTTTCTTGTCGAATCCCTCGATCAAGAAATCAAAGACTTGAAATTTGACCAGTTATCCCTGACGCATTACTTCCGAAAGTCCGAAAGAACTTAAGAAATCCTTTGTAAAGAAGTTATGCGTTAGTTGACAAGTTAGGCGCATTAGTTTTATCGTAACGTATAAGTTGATGTGAATCCCAATCAACTCACATTCCATCCACACTC
>DALYIW010000028.1:11629-13484 GCA_031970155.1 Coleofasciculaceae cyanobacterium CTOTU46601
AGAAAAGCAACGCAACTCACACTTCAATCAAGGAAATCACACTATGCGACGAAGAAAGATGCCCAAAACCAGTTTTGGCAAGCGATTGAGGTATTGTTTGACCACTTTACGGACAAGCTGACCATCCTCACGAACGGGGGTCAAACAATTTTTGAAGCGAACATAAAAGTCAAGTTAGAGACAACTGTCCTAACTGGCAAGGAACTTTACAAGGCAAAACGACTACTGAGGAAAAAATCATGGTAGCTGCCATTGCTCTATCTCAAACCACAGTCAAACCACCTAAATACCGATTCCGGGACGGTCTGCATCCCGCGACCGCTGAAGACTTCAAGCTCAATCCCGATGCCTTCATCGACTGTCGCCAGCTGTCCGGGACTGAACAAGCCAAGTTATGTCGAGAGCGCGCTAACATGATGTGCCAAAGACTATCTGCCTACAAACAAAGAGGTACAGCTGTTTTTAGCGGAACTGTTGTCCAATTTGAACAGGAAATTGTAAAAGAGGAGGCTTGGGCAGCATATCTAGAAACACCACTTTCAGCAAAAACTTTACTCAAAGAACCCAAGTCTAAAACTAAGCCGCTTTTTCCAAACTCCGAGCGCAATGTTGGACCACCGGACACCTTAACCGATGACCGCCCCTTTGCCTACATGCCGCCGAAGAAAGAGAAACTTTCGTTTGAAGGTCTCGTTAGGGAAAAACTGGAGTTCATCAGCAAGATTGGTATCTCTAAAAAAGGCGTATATTACATCGTCTACAAAACAAGTCGGGTTACCAGTTGTCAGTTTGTCTCGGCGGCAAAGCTTCTCAAGGCGTTTGCAGACATCCAGAAGTTTAGAAAAGGCTGGGATCTAACGATGAACAGTATGATTGCTTGCTGTGATGGCAAAGCAGTCACCATGATTAAGTTCATCTTTACCAAGGCCTGGGAACCGGAAAAACTAGAAAGAACAAAAATTGACGTAGCAACACTGGCACCGTTTTTAGTGGACTGGAGTAATCGGGTTAATGGCTTCATATCGCCAGTCAAACATGTCCCATTGCCCAACCCGACATCAAAATCTACCGCTCTTAAAACCCCAGGAATTTTTCAAAGTAAAACAGCTAGATATAAAGAGGAATGCGCGAGATCTCGCGAGCGCATGATTGAAACCCGCAGTGAGCAGTGGGCTATGCTAGCTGAGATTCGGAAACATCCGGGTCTACCAGAAAAACTAATGGAGCTACAAAGCGCCGCCAAGAAAACGGGTCTTAAGGTCGGGCTCGGCTTGTCTCTCCAGCCTTTTTGCGCCTCCATCGTAACTCAAGAAGGCGAGTGCTTAGGCAATATTGCTCTTTCCATCCAATCAAGCTTTCCTTGGGTGGTGAAGATGGAAGACGCTCGAAGACTCGCTACCGCTTCGCTATCAGGGGAAGAGATACCAGTTACTTCTGCACTGGAAGGACTGGTTGTTTTAAAGGAACCCCAACAATTAGCACTTGATTTTTAGAAGAGCTACCGTGTCAAATCACGGGATGTAGTTGCTTAGCACATTTTACGAATGGTTTCTTCGCTCAAAAACTAATTGGTCAAAAATATTTGGGTAATAACAATGTCAGAGAAGAAATATTTTACTTGGAATTCCCCAACTGAATTTGTGAGATGCGCTAATAAAGTAGCCGCTCATAATACGTACAATTAATGTCAATCGGTAAAGAGTATTGCTGAAGATGCAAACAGTTCAGAAGCTACAATACGAGTTTGAATAAGAGAAGTTTGTTCTTGGTATTAACCCTTTATTAAGTCAAAAATTGATGGTTTTTGTTGTTGTGAAAAAGCAAGAACACCAATTTCTACCAGCGCCATTTGCTC
>DALYIW010000028.1:13501-37393 GCA_031970155.1 Coleofasciculaceae cyanobacterium CTOTU46601
AGGTAAAGCTCGACCTCGGCGAAGCTGTCGCTCTAATAAGGTGTACATGCCTGAGAATTATAGCCGATGGAAAAAATGGGCGATTCAGGCCATAAAAATTCAAGCTGTAGATTTGCCTGTTGCTCCTTCATCTTGTGAAATTGAGTGCTTGTTTGTTAACTTTGCCAGTTCAGATTCAGACAATCTGATAGGTGCTGTTGCTGATGCCTTGGTTCAAGCTGGTTATTTGACCAACGATTCCTATAAATTTGTCAAAAAATCTTCGGGTGAATTTGTAAAGATAAGGCGTCGAAAAAACCAACCTAAAGAGATAGGAATTTTGGTGAATATTTATCAGCGTGAATTTCCCCGGCAAATTGCCGTTGACTCAATAGAGCGATTTCGGACAAGATACCCAACTATTTTTCAGCGTCAGTAAACTCCGTTAACTCTTGCACAGGGGTACTAATTTATGCATCTGAAGCGTCAATATCAGGGAATTTTCAACTCAGTCACGTACCGTGATATTACCGCTGGAAAACTTGAGGAATGGCTAAAAGAGAATCCCCAGGCTGACTCCAAAAAAGTCAAAAAAATCAAGCAATTAATTCAATTAAGCTGCATAGGAAGAACCAGAATGAATGAACATCCCAATCTCCGCGCACGACTGGGAGAAGTTTACGAGTTAAACGAGGAAACCGGAGTACATGAACTTGTAGAAATCATTGACGTACAGGAAGCGGCACTTTTTCAACTAGAAAAAATGGTTGGACATCCACTGCCATTGCTTAGTGCCCAGCTCAAAGGCGAACCAATTGTTCTTGACGAAGAAGATTGAAACGCGAGCTATCGTCTTTTGTTAAATACCAGCGGGAGACCCGCCAAATACTGAATTGCTCATGAGCGAGGAGATTTTTCATGAACGAAGACATGAACGAAGACATGAACGAAGACATGATAGTTATCACATTTGTCGAGGGGGATGAGGGAGAAGAGATTTTCATTAGCGAAGTAACAGAAGAAGCAGAAGAAGCGAATGATCAATAATTTCAATCCACCTCTTACGCCCTGGTTTGAGCTATGGCAGGAATTAGCTGATAGCGGGATGTGGGCGGAACTATACGTCTCAATGACCCTGTGCGAAAAAGCGTTATCCCGACCACGCGCTATTGATGAACGTTGACCCGGACGTCAGATTAGAACCGGAACAAAAATAACATGCACCCAACAAAAACCTTTCAACGTAGTTATCAACTACCCATCCTTTCGCATCATTACTAACACCGAACAGTCTGATGGCTGGAATCTGGGATAACCAGGGACTTTCTATCTCACAAAAAGGAGTTGAAATGACAATTCAATTTACACAACCTGGCGACGTGGCTTTTCAAGTTTACAACGCAGCTAGAGGCGCTCTCTTTAGCTATGAAGATGCCACTACTCATGCATGGGAGGCGATGCAGGCGGTCAAAGAAGACAGTGATAAGTCTGAAAAGGAGGAGGAATTTTCAGACAACCCCACTCAGAAATAGAGCGCTGCATTGAGTTGGGCAGCGCCCCGACGAATCATCTAAGCGCTGCCCAATCTGTAAACCTCATTTAACAAAGGTTTGACTAATGATATTCCAATTTGAACTGACTAACAACGATGGACAAACACTGCATTGCAAAGAGCTCTCGAACCCGATAGATGCCGCTCCTTACACGGCTGGTGCCAGCGCGAGGACTGCGTTTTAGTTGAGGAAGAAGCAGCCCTTCGCAAGGGCAAATCAACACCCCTTCATAAGAACAAAGGTACTAAGGGGGAAACAGAATCTGGATCGGGAGGCGATAGCGAAGCGCTGATGCAAGCAGATCGCATCTACTGGCTAGCGCCAAAACTTGTGAAGAAAAAACTTGCCTACCTTGGCCTACCTTAAAGACTTTTACTACGCGAGAACTAACACAAAGTTTATGACAGTTACACTCCAGGAAAACCCAAATGTCCAAGGATACGAAGCTCAGGCGCTCGTTCGACACCGAGATTTAAGTACTCTAAACAAAACAACAATCCGGTTGAGAATATCGTTGAAAAATGCTACAAAGACGGCAGCTCCTAAATGGAAACAAGTTCTTTCGGCAGAGCAAAAGTCAGGAAACTCTCAAGGCCGAGAAGAATCAGATCTAGAAAAGATCACAAAGTCTGAAGTGGGATTGCGAGGCATTTCAGTTTTCAAAGCGCTGGACGAAGCAGCCAGTGAACTTCGGCAAGAAATTGCCGAGGTTCAAGACTGGATGATACCGGATAATGGGGAGCATATTTGCAGCATTGACTTAGCACCTTTGGTGTGGGCAAGAATGCTAGAAATTCGAGACCAAAAAGCCCCTCTCCTGCGAACAAAGCTACGTCAAGAACATGCCAAAGGGTTAGAAGAATTCACCTTCAAGGTCGATGAATTCCTGAGTGCCAGAACCTGGAACATTACGGAAGAGCGCATAGAAAACGCACGAACAGAACTGATCAACCGATTCCCCGATATTGAAGCAATAGATGAATGCCTTCAAGTCGTAATTGCCCGACCTGTAATCGTTCCAGCACTGCACGAACAACTCGATGAACAACAGGCAGAATGCCTGAACCAAGTCACGCGGTTTATCGAGAATTATGACCAGAATCTGGAACAAAGTTTGACTCGCTCGGCGATTATCGGAGGGCAAGAGTTAGCCGCTCAACTCTTAGAAGATTTAGCCAATTGGGAACCCGGAAAAAAGCCAGTCCAATTCCGCAAGAAAATGGACAAGCATCTTAAGAAAATCCAGATGCTCATGGCCTTTGCACAAGGAGAAACTTCTCCAACCTTAAGCGGAATGATGGAGCAGTTGGAATCAATTATCCAAACGGCTGACACAAACGGTCAGAAGCTGAGCGATACCCGAAAATCACAACTCCAAGAACACATGGATGCCATTCGAGCAAGACTACTTGGAGAACAACTTCATCTCTTTGAAATTGCCGAAGAAGAGGGCTGCGTGCGCTCACAATGGATTGTCTTCCAGCAACCCGCAGAAACTGACCAGCTAGAAGAACAAGAGTAAAAGGGTTCCACGAGAGGGGCATCTACAGCTTTTCCACAATTTACTCACCGTTAAAACCATGTCTCACTTTACAACGATTCGCACTCAACTTACCGACAAACAAGCGCTAGCTCAAGGCATCGAAAACCTACTTAAAGAGAAGGGGATTGCCGCCGTAGTCGAAGTTTTACACGAAGCCACCTTGCTCATCAATAAGTTTGATGAAGATGACGAACGATACGGCGAAATAATCATACGTCACAGCTACTTATCTACTGAAGAATATTTCGCCAAAGTTGACGTAGGATACCTGTGGAACGAAGCCCTTCTCAAATTCGAGCTACAAACCGATCCCTACGACTTCACTTACAACCTATTAGGAAAGACCTTCGGCACTATCGAAAACTTCAACAATGCGGTTCAACTTGCTCATGACAAAATCCGGCTCTATGAAAAGCTTCGGGTTAACTACCCAGTAACGGAATGGGTTTACGGGGAAGAAACCGTATCCCAAGATGGAACAATCACGCTGGAAATCACCAAGAAACCAGAGCTGATTGGGGCTTGGTTTTAAAAGAACAGAACTTTTCGATTTGAATTCATGCACAAATTCAACACTTCATTTCATTAATCATGGAAACACCAAAAATCAAAATTACACTCAAGCCGGGAGAGCCTATCAAAGTTGAAGCTCTCAACGTTAAAGGTTCTGGGTGCACGGCAATGACTCAACCCTTGATGAACTTAGGAAAAGCTAGTTCAACCGAACTGAAGTCAGACTACTACGAAGAGCCGGACATCCAGATTTCTAGCAATGTAGACATCGGCCTGTAAAGCTCGCCGAACCCATCTTTTGCTTTCCAAAAGTCTTTCCCATGATTCACTCACCCCTGAGCTTAAGGGGTGGAGCAGGATTTGTACGCTTAAACATCAAACTCGTATATGGCACTAGACACGACACAAATCAAACGATACTTCAATTCGACAATCAACACGGTTGCAATCGACTCGCCCACAGGGTCAGAGCGCACTGTCATCAATCAAATCGCTGCTGATATTGCAGTCCCGTTAAAACTAGAAATGTATATCTGGGACTGCGCTACTGCGCTCACTCATGCTGATATCAAGCTATCAAAAGGCGGAACCTTCCGTCATCTGGAAAGAAACCCAGCCACTAACTTCAAGCCCAAGGGACACCCGGTAGAAGATTTACTGAGGCACATCATGGCTGAATGCAAATCTTCGTCGGCACCAGCCCTGTTTGTTATAAAAGACCTCTATCCGTTCTTCAACGTACCTTCTCCCAATCCAAGTCTAATCAGGTTAGCGATCGACACCTGGTTTGACGTGAAGCGGAGTCCTAACAAGGTAATCATTCTCCATGACAGCCTAGAAACTCCTTCATCGTTCCAAGACCTGGTGGCAGACATGGTAAACCCCTTGCCGTCAGAAGCCGAAACCAAGGTGGTATTGAAGCAGCGGATAGAAGAACTGGTCACCACGGCTAAAAGCCAGGGAGTTGACTTTAAAGTCGAGCTAAATGACACCGATCGCTCACGCATCGTCAGGGCGCTTTTGGGAATGACTCAGGAAGCCATGGACGACACGATTCAGCTGTGTGCGGTACAGCAGGGGCGGCTATCGAGCCAAAGCGCGGATATCATCTCCAAAATCAAGAAAGAGAAACTGGCAATCCGAGGAGTTGAATTTGCCGACGATCCAGATGTTGAAGTTCAGGGAATGCCGTTTCTTCACAAGTGGATACAAACAGTTACTCCGCTGCTTGAAGAAAAAGCCCAGAAAGAATGGAATCTGGGATTCCCGCGCGGAATGTTAACCATTGGAGTAGGAGGTACGGGGAAATCACTCGCCGCGAAATGCTTAGCACACACCTGGAGTTTGCCGATAATCGTATTAGATTTTAGCTCGATGATGAGTAGCCGTTTAGGTGAATCAGAGCAGAAGCTCAAAGAATCTCTTCGCGCTGCCGAGTCCATCGCTCCCTGCATTTTGTGGGCTGACGAATTTGATAAAGCCTTCAACGGTTCGACAGGAAGTGAATCCGATGGTGGAACCTCAGCAAGAATGTTTGGCTACTTCCTTCGGTGGACAATCGAATCAAAAGCTCCCGTATTTATAGCCGCAACGGCCAATCGTCCGTGGGGATTTAAAGGGGAATTGCTCAGACGCTTTCAAACCATCTACGTTGATTTACCCAATTGTGACGCCAGGAAACAAATCTGGAAAGTTCAGCTGTCTAAATACAAAATTCGGCTATCCGAGCCGGAGATTGCAACGCTAGCTGCTGAATCCGAAAACTTTACAGGAGACGAAATCAACAAAATCGTCTACCACTGCGCGAGTGTAGCCTACGGGGAACGCCGACCGGGACAAGTTACAGTCCCCGAATTAATTGCTCAAATCCGCTCAAAGCCACCACAATTTGAACAAGATGAAGAATTGGAAAAACTAAGAGCTTGGGCGAGGTCGGGAAAGGCAATGTGGGCAGCTCCAGACCCAGCAATTGAAAGTAATTCTCGCCTTCAAACTCTCTCGTGGGATGGAGAAAGAAGTGTAAAATTCTCCCCTCTTAACGACACGGAAATAAATTAGCAACTGCTCTTCTAGGCTCCCTACAAAAATCGTTTGAACTAGATGGCACGAGAGTTAGGAGAGATAAGGAAGGTGTTAGTTTTTCGGGACGAATGCTCTCCGTAATTTCTTCCCCACATTCCCCAACTTCTCTACCTTCCCTGCCTTCCCCATCCTCCCCATCTTCGTGCCATTCGTCCCTAAATCCAACAACCATCATTCCTACTCATGAGCAACAAAACTATTGACAAAAGTCAAAGCCTAAAATCCGTCAGACTTATAAAGGTTGATGAAACCCAAAATAACAACAAATACTGGTGCTGCTGGCTAATGCCGGATGGAAAATTGTACGCCGAGTACGGCCGCGTCAGAGTTGGCGGCAAGCCAAACACCTACGTTTACGCAACACAATCAGTAGCTGAGGCAGAAGCCAAATTAAGTTCGCTAATCAAAAGTAAACTGAAAGGCAACTACACCTATGCAGTTGTTGAAGAAGACACATCAGAACCTATAAACTGGAGCGAGTTAGGAGAAGATGCTTCAAGCCTTGAAAAGGATATTAGGAGACTCAAAGAAATAGAGGAGCAGATCAAACCCTATGCACAGATCAAATTCGACGGTGCCAAGGGTGCTTTTGTCACCCCTATTGGAAAAATATCCTTAACAACGATAGAAAAAGCTCATCGCGCTTTGTCTTGCGTAGAGGGAAACTTAAGAAATTCCCATGAGAAAGACTTTTTCAAGGCAGCAGAAGATTACTTAAAAATCATTCAAGTCCCAACGGGGATAAAACTCGACCTGAAACAACTGCTCGGAAGCACTGCAAAAATCAGGAAACAGAGGGAGATACTTGTTCTAGTCTCTGAAGGCGTCGAACTAATTGCGTCAATTCGTGAAGAAATTCTGAAAATCCTCTCAAGTCGAGCCGTAAACGAGCGCTCGATGTGGATACATTGGGGTGAATTGATATGTACAAGCTCTGATACGGCATCTCAATCGGAACTGCAAATTGACGAAAGAGCGCGTTACATTTCATGGTCGTAAATGCCTCAATTACAGTTCGTAATTATCAACAACCAACGTTGAACATGCGAATAACAGAAGCCATAGTACGACATATGCAAGAGGGTAGCTCATCTAGTACTTACAACGTAATCGCAACTTGTCACCAAGAAGCATGTCCTAACGCGAGATAGTGGAGAAACGTTGAAAGAGGTGTTTGCCTCAAAAGAATTCAAGGAACTGGTCAATCAAGCTGTTGAAAAGCAGTTAAGCAGTGAGCAGAAGTAGATAACGCGAGTCACGGCAGCTACATCTAGTTGACCAAACTAAGGTTGCAAGAAACCTACTTGATAAAGGTTGTTTTCGGTGCTTATCAATTATGAACATTTCTAATCATGCGCCACGAAGAACAACCAATAGCTCAATCCGATAGCGCAGCTAAGCCGTGTCTTCGAGCGTCAGCTGATAGCGAAGCGGGCGCTTTTTACCGTGCGACAGAAGAACTACTAGCTACGGAAACAGCAAGCAAAGAAACAGAAATTGTCAAGCCCGATCAGTCGGTAATCAATCCTCGCGATCGCTTGCTAGATCTAGCCAAATCTCGCTCTCTGAGTGATGAAGAAAAAGCAGCGATCAAACTTAGCTGGATTACTCCTTTTAAGGATTCTAAGGACAAAAACAATGACACCTGAAGAACGTAGCAAAAAGCGCCTGAATTACTATCAAAAGCTTGCTTTTAGCTTCACTCCCAATGAAGCTTATCAAATTGCTGAAATTCTGGTGAAGCCGCCTGAAGCTAAATCAAAAGCAGATATGGCTTATCTGCGGCAGCGACAGCAAAAAATTAATGAAGCTTTAACCACCCCCTAGGGTGATGAACACATTGAATCAAAAGGAAGAAGATGATTTACCAAATACGTCCGGACGAAGAGCTTAAATTTCTCAACCGAAACCAGCAAGCCTATGAGTTCGTTTATTCCCCTCAAAATACGGATACATGGATTATTGAGAACGCCGAGAATTCTAATCAAGCGTTACGTTTGACAATGCTCAATCATGTACTAACCTACACTTGGGTGGACATTGGCAGCCCTCAACGTAACAACATTACTATTTTTAGCTATGCTGATGCCATGAAATGTCTTGAACATTTCCGCTTGCACGCTGGATTAGTAAAAATTGAGTTAAGATGCAAGGCATTCTCCTGGCAGAAAGCTAAGTATTCAACAACTCCCGAACATTCGAGAGGACTGATGTATCAAGCCATTTGTCATGAGGGTAAGGAAGTCGCCCGAGCCTGGGTTGCTCATAACAATCATGGGAATGGCTTTATCATTCATTCAGATTTATGTAAATCTGACCCTCATTTCTCTCTTAAAGTAGGAGATGCTATTCCCTTTCCTGCTTACGTGTTGATATCGCCTCTGACCTATGAAGAAGTTATCTCGGATTAAGTAAGACATTCTTTGCGTTCATTGCTAAGCAATAGAACGCTGGCTTCCTTGGGAAGAAATCCCAATAGCGGTTTTAAGTGTTAGCTATCGCGGGACGAGAGTCCGGCGATGTCCGTCCCCACTTTTCCAATTTTTTGATTAGCTTTCCAGAGTTTTCATCCCGATGGCATTCTTCTCCACAAGAGCAAGAGTGTCATCTGTCTTTAAGAATTTTGGGGACGAGAGCTTAAACAGTTCCAGCAATGCTGAGAAATGCGGTATAGGCACCTTGAACGTTCTCCAGAGATATTTGGAAGTTGATGAATCCGAAAAAGTGGATGCGCTCTTAGTTGCGCGGCAACAGCCGGGCAGATCGCACTCATTGCAATTTTAGAGGAAACCAAGATGACACAAAGCTTAAAAATCACAACTTTTTCAAAGGCAACAGCAGTGCTACAGTCTGTGCGCTGCTGAAGAGAGGGATCGCATCCCCATCAACCTCTTCCAGAATCCGGGCTTCGGATGTCACTCGCCAAACACAGCGGTAATCTTGGTAAGTTGACTGCCGCATTGATGAGAGTAACATTGCAAGTCTTGCTCCCAGCTTTTCAGAAATCAACAAATACATAGCTAACGCTTCAATGGCTGTGTAAAAATTTTCCACACTCAGATGATCTATCATTTTCAGCTAATTAACAAGGAAGAACGAAAGGAAATTATTGCAGAGCTACGCGAAGTAATTCAACAAGCTCCTTGGTTCATCCCAAAGATGAAGAATGGCTCCAAATTTAACTACCGAATGTCAAATTGCGGCAAATATGGATGGATTAGCGATCGCCAAGGTTATCGCTACGTTGAGAGCAATCCATATACCGGAAAGCCGTGGCCTGCAATCCCCGATCGCGTTATTGCTCAAATCGACTATCTCAAAAAAGAAAAGATAATTCCATGCTTATTCAAGCCAGAATCAATGCTAGTGAATCAATATCTAGCTGGAGAATCTTTAGGAATTCATCAGGATAAAACCGAACAAAACCTCACTCCCCCCATCATTTCCATATCTCTGGGAACTCCCGGAATATTTCTATTAGGAGGTTTAAAGGGAAGCCAGCCAATTCGGGAAATCGTTTTGAATCCGGGAGATGTCTTCATTATGTCGGGCAACGACCGAATGAGGTTTCATGGATTTAAAAGCATAATTTGCGGAACTAAGAGAATAAATCTGACAATCAGGCAAATTTATTAGCCTTTTAGGCTTGATATCAAACCTGCTTCATGTTGTCCAAGGCGAACAATTTCTTGAGTTAGCCCTATAAACAATAAAGCGAACGCATGGATGTACACAAGTGGGACCACTTCTCTTAAATTGCAACGTGAACTGCCTAGACAGGGATAGCAGCTCGCACCCGTGTTCTCGCCCTACAAGTCAAACCCAAATAATTAAAGCAGCCCATATGTCAACTACCATACGCATCAAACCCGATACCCCGATGACGCCACTCAACGACCTTTTCCCCAATGGTGTTCCTGTAGTCGGCATTGAACCTACTTTGTTTTTGGGTGAAGATCGAGAGCCTTGTTGGGAGCTTGACTTGGATGGCTTGCCCGAGTTAGTCCTGAACAGGCTCTTAAAAATTGCCAATGCTGACAAAATGCCTCTCGCGGTGACTTTTACCCTGATGTTTGTAGGTGTGTTTCTAATTCCTGAAAATTGGTGTGAGGTGCTGCTATGACCAGGGTTGGCGTGAGTCCTATCCGGCAGAGTACAGGTTTGATGGCGAACGCATTTACGCCTATCTAAACCCATTAACTGATTAACTAACTAACTGGCTCAAGCACAGGCTTAAAGAAGAAGTCAGAATTGGATGGTTGGACTACAGCCGCCAATTTTTTTTATAGCTAACGCCAATAAAATGCCAAAAAAATCACATTTGGGGAATACATCCATGTGCAACACAGCAGCATTCGCCTTGGGTCGCCTATTACCATATCAAACCGGCCTCATATTATCGAAGGCGAACAATTTCTTGAGGGGCGTCCTGTAACCCAGTAAAACCTCTCATCTATAAAGCGATCGCGCTGCTAGAGCATATCCCACCAGAATTAGCTGACAGCTACTGGGACTGGATCAAGATCGGCACGGCTCTCAAAACAGTAAGCGAGGAGTTACTCCCGGTTTGGGAGAGTTGGAGCCAACTATCGAACAAGTTGGGGGGCATCGCAAAGCTGCGATCGCTTCTATCAGGGAAAACAATCCAGAAGCGTATGTTCAACACTTTCCGGATGACTTGGTTCCCGTGAGGATAACGAAGAGGTCGTTAGTTTAACCCCATCTTCTGTAATAGTAGAAATTGATACAATCTGCTAAGTTGACTGGCAATCTTAGTCCAACTAAATTGTTGGTTGACTTGTAATGACCCACAAGTGCCTAGCTGTCTTGCCCAAGCTTTATTAGTTAAGAGACGATCGATCGCAGTTGCAAACGCTGCCGTATCTTGAGGAGAAACTCGTAAGCCAGTTTGCTCTGATAGCACTGTAAACTTCAAACCACCAACATCAGAAGCGATTACAGGAGTGCCACACACCATTGCTTCGATCGCCACTAATCCAAACGGCTCGTAGTGACTGGGAATGACACAGACATCAGCCGCTGCATAGTAGAACAGCAGCATGTTGTGTTTTACTTGACCTGCAAACAGTGTTTTCTCAGTTAGCCCGGTTTCTTGAACAATGTGCTCAATTCGGTTGCGCTCTTGTCCATCAATTCGATCTGGGCAACTTCCTCCAACAATCACGAGTTTCAACCGACCTTCAGCGAATGCTTTAGTTTGAGCACTGGCGCGAATTAATGTTTCAATTCCTTTTCGGGGATCAAATCGTCCTACGTATAACACAATCTGCTCATCTCCATCTAAGCCTAACTTAGCTCTAGCTTCGGCTTTAGGTATAGTATGGAAAGTCTCAACATCAGTTCCGTAAGGAATTATTTTCACGTTTCCTTTCTTAGATACCAATGTACGAAGATACTCTTGTTCTTGTGGACTGGTTGCAATAATACAGTCTGCTTGCTCAAGAATCTGTTTCTCAATATTAAGTCGAATGGGTGCGATCGCAGGTTGATCGGTGAGAGTTTTATATTTGACGGCTCCCAGTGAATGATAGGTATGAACAAGCTGGATTTGATGACGGGCTTTTAACTGCAATCCAATCCAGGCAGAAAGCCAATAATTTGTGTGAATGAGAGGATAGCAAATCCTCTCATGTCTGCAAAATGCCTCGAATGCATCTACAAACTGAGGCATGTACTCAAAAATTTCATCTCTAGGGATGAATCGTTCTGGACCGGCTACTAGACGAATCGTTCGGCAGTGAGGAGAGTGTTGAACGATCGTAGGGTCATCTGACTTAACTTTACGAGTGAACATATCCACTTGCCATCCCAGCTTTGCCAGAGTTTCTCCTACATAACGAACATACACGTTTTGTCCGCCTGCTTCTTCAAACCCAATCTCAGCAGCCGGATCGCCATGATCGGAGATTAGCGCAATTGGCTGTCTATTGAAACTTGAATGATTAGCGCTATATCCAGCGTCGGTTGAATGATTGACGGATTGACGAATCGTGTTTGGATAATAAATCTCATTGTCCATTGTTTTCCTTACTCAAATGCCCCCAGCGCTTTTAATGAAGCTTTCTGAGGCTCCGTGATGCCTGTAGCTCCTGTAATTCGCATCTTCTGATAGGGTTTTTCGCTTCTCAGAACAGTGAGGCACTTTCCTGTTTCAACATTCCAAATAGTGATCGACTCATCATCACTGCCGCTTGCAATCGTTTCACCATTAGGACTAAAGGCGATCGACTTCACCCAATTCGTATGGCCTTCCAAAATCTTGAGGCATTCATGTGTTTGAGTATCCCAAAGTCTGACTGTTTTATCGCCACTAGCGCTTGCGAGGATACGACCATTTGGGCTAAACGCAACAGACCGCAGAGGACCGGTATGTCCTTCTAAAACGCTGTACTCGCCAGAATCAATAGTCCATAACCGAGCCGTAAAGTCTTCATTTCCACTCGCCAAAATACGGCTGTCGGGGCTAAACGTCACAGACCAAACCCAATTGTCATCTTCAAAGGTTTTAACGCACTGCCACGTGTTAACATCCCAAAGTTTGACGGTTTTGTCATCACTGCCGCTGGCAAGTAGCAGTCCATCGGGGCTAAACGCAACTGAACGCAGACGGCTCGTATGTGCCTTGAGAGTTTCAAGACATTGCCAAGTGCGAACATCCCACACGCGAATTGTGCAATCATCACTGCCGCTAGCAAGCCGCTTTCCATCAGGGCTAAACGCAACCGTAGAAACCCAATTGGTATGAGCCTTGAGAGTTTCAAGACATTGCCGGGTGCGAACATCCCACACGCGAATTGTGCAATCGTCACTACCGCTGGCAAGCAACATGCCATTGGGGCTAAACGCAACCGTTCCAACTCGGTTTGTATGTCCTCTTAAGGGGGCAGAACAGTTTTCAGTGTGACAATCCCAAATCTTATCCCAAATCTTGATCCTGCGATCATCACTGCCGGTAGCGAGAATAAATCCATCCGGGCTAAAGGCAACGGTTCCGATGCGGTTTGTGTAGCCGTTTAAGACTTTGAGGCATTTGTGGGTAGTCACTTCCCAAACCCTGATAGTCTGATCTTCGCTGCCACTTGCCAGCACTTTATTATTTGGGCTGAATGCGATCGCTCCGACTCGATTTGTGTGTCCTTTGAACGTGGCGCAGCAGGTGCCATCTGCCACATTCCATAGCTTGACCGTATGGTCATCACTGCTGCTAGCTAGCATTGTTCCATCTGAGCTGAAGGCAACAGACCACACCCAGTTGGTGTGCATTTCTGTTGCTCCAAACACGTTTAGGCACTTGCCAAGCCGCACGTCCCATAGGTGAATACGGCAGTCTCCACTGCCACTGGCAAGCGTGATGCCATCTGGGCTAAAGGCAACAGACGAAATCCAGTCTTGATGCCCCTTTAAGGTATGAATACATTGTCCAGTGCGAACGTCCCACACGCGCACGCTGTGGTCTTCGCTACCACTGGCAAGCAGAACATCATCAGAACTGAATGCAACAGACCACACCCAACCAGTGTGTCCTTTTAGGGTGTTGAGACAATGACCTGTGTTGACATCCCACAATCTGACATGACAGTCATCTCCTCCACTAGCAAGTAGGGTTCCATCTGCACTAAAGGCAAGCGATCGCACTGGACCACTGTTTTTTGCCTGATAGGTGTGTAAGCAAATTCCTCGATCAACATCCCACAGTTTAATCAGCTGATCGCCTCCACTGCTGGCGAGACGTGTGCCATCTGGGCTAAACGCAACAGTGCGTACCCAGCTATTGTGTTTTCCTTGCCACGCTAAATGGTATTTATCACCCGCAATTTGCCACAAGCTGACTTTCCCATCGACATCTCCTGTGGCTAACTGATGCCCAGCTGGACTGAACGTGACAGACAAGATGCTGCTTAGCGTTTCAGAAAAAACAGATTTTGCCAGATCAGCACCTGCAAAGTTGACATTGTGCAGGCTAACAAACCGCAAATCTGCTTGCCAAACCGCAATATCAGAAAAATCATACTCATCGCCAATGACCTGCTTGATTTGACAAAGCAAGTTTAGAATGTTTCCGCCTGCATAGCCTGGTTTAACAGGTCGTTTTTTAGGAAGTGCTGCAAGAATTTGCTTAAGCTGCTGTTCTACACCGTCTGCGCTACCAAAAATAGCCAGTAATCGGTTAATTATAGGTTGAACAATTGAACGAATCTGTAAGTCTTTCACATAGTCTTTTGACTCGGCTTTGAGAAGAGCATAGCGATCGAACCGATTAATTTTTTCGGTTTTAATTTCTTGACAAACCTGTTCAATGAGTTGATCTGTCATGTACTCCATGACCACAGGCTGTAAAGCAAAAAATGATCGTTGCTCAACTTCAATTAGTGATCGCCGCCTCAAAGATTCTATGATTTCTGACAATTCTCCAATAGATACGGGTGCAACCATGTCTCCGCGCAGCTCCGCAACGGAGACTGGTTCTAGATTGATGGTAAGCCAATACATAACGTCTTTCTCTAACTCAGAAAGACGTTCAAACTGCTGATCTAGCAGCCCGCGAATATCCCCCAAAAAAATTGAATCTTCTTCCTGCCCTAAGAAGTTTGAAATATTGCCACCAAACGTTTCTGTGATTGTGGTTGAAACAATTTTCAACGCTAATGGATTGCCTCGATACCGTTCAATTAGTCTTTTGCATTCATCTAGTACATTCGTTGAGATCGGCAGCCCTCTAGATTGAAGAAGGTTTTGTGCATCTGTTTCTTGTAACCCTTCTAGTTTGAGCGATCGCGCTGTTGATTCTGCTGCTTCTAATAGTGCAACTTCTCTCGGCTTCTCTCGGCTTGTTAGCACTAAGCAGCTCTGATGAGGGCTAATGCCGACTCTCGTGAACAACTTACCATAGTCTTCGTATTCATCTTTATAAGCACCGACCAGTACACCGTGTTGCAGAATCGACTCGACATTATCCAGGAGCAATAAATAGCGACCGTTGCGTAGCCTTTCGATTAGCTGGGACAGTCTTCCGTCTACATCTTCGGGTAACTCGGTTATGGGTAAATGAAACAAATTTTGCAGGATGTCAGCTAAAACATCTTTGAGCAGCGGGGCACTACGAAGCGATCGCCACAACACACCATCAAACTTATCCCGTAATCGCTCCGTTAGCTTTGCAGTTAGTGTGGTTTTGCCAATGCCACCCATGCCTAATACAGCGACTAAAGGGCAATGATTTACAGTGAGCCAGTTTTCTAGCGTCTGTAGCTCATCAGTGCGTCCAAAGAAGATGGAAGCGCTAGGAATATCTTCTAACCTCAAAGACGACGAAGCCGATAGCGCTTGAGAAGAGCGCTGCTTCTCTGACAAAATTCTTTTTAGCGCCTCTAGTTTTCCAGGAGTACCGCCTGGTATCGCAAATTTGGTATAGACCGAACTTAACCGCTTACGCACCGCAACAGCACTAATACCCAGTGCTTTTGCACTGACCTCGGCTGTTTGACCTGCTAACGCATGGCGCAGTGCCAGCAGCTCAGCACTCGATACATTGTAAGCAAGGGCAACGTCATTCAGAAAATCTTCAGGAAACTCGGTCATATGGGAACCCCTCCGAGCAGATTCTCGGCGAGTCATTGATTTGATCATCTACTAACGAGAACCCAGCTATCTACTTGATACATTTAATTCTATCGGTTGACAGTTAAAATTACAAATACTATACTCAAATTATTATCAAATTGATAATAAAGTGAAACCGATTGATAACCGAGTGTGAGGCCACTTAGCCAAGACGTAACCCGATGAGGTAGCCCCAATGCACCTACAGCCCGGTACTCCAAATTCCCTTAATGCACTGTTTGCATCGTTGGAGAATGGCATCTATGTATGTCATGTCTCCAGAAATGGGGAAGTTAAATTAAATGTTAGAAAGTTGAGTGCTGATGAGATTGAACTCAGCGTTTACTCGTATTGCGGTTCGGTACGCTGTTCATTCAATACTCTCAGAGATTACCTTCAAGAGTGGACACCTGATGTCAGAAGCGACATTACTACTCACTACAGTCATCTCAGGCGAGAAGTGCTCAAGGCTCTACCTGAAGGTTACTTGGAAGCAAAACTAGATTTTTCTAAATGTAAGAAGGGAAACATTTCCCCTGTTCTTTACTTAACTGCTTCTTATCTAACAGATTACAAACATTAAGGCATCAAACTATTCTGCACTCAGAACAATACTAAGTAGCTGCTACAGCGACTAGTTTGAGATCAAAAACTGTATACGTTTTCGGCCAGGAGAGTTTAGTTACTAGCTACGAAGGCTGACAGTGATTATCGCTGTCAGCTTTTTTATTAGTGCTTAAATGCATCTAGAAGCAGGAATTACAAACAATCGCAATGTTTGAGAGGTGCATCAAGTAGTTCAACAATCTTGATGATACTGTAGAAACTTTCTTGCTATGCCTAGATTAAAGACGGTTGTGCCAAAAGTTTCAGGTTTCTGAAGACTTACTCATTCAAAGTTATTCAAATGAAAAACGCCCAGATATTCCGCTGTTCATTGCGCGAATTTTTTTGCGCTCAGCGCCGCGCTGTTGCACCGGGTAGACGAGGTCGGAACATCAGTAATGTTGCCGAGCTTGAGTGCAAGATGTCAGGTAAGTGATTGCAGATCTAAATGTCAGTATAAGTAGGCAACTTATGGAACCATTAACAACAACAGCGATCGCATCAGCTATACTCTTCAAAGCTTTTGAGAAAAGTGGTGAAAAGCTAGGAGAAGCCGTTTCCGCTAAGATTGGTCAACTTCTGAACGTAATTCAGGAGAAATTCAAAGCAGAGGGTATTGAAGGGAAACTCACAAAAGTCCAAGAAGAGCCTTCCGAGAAGAATAAAAGCAGATTTGAGCAAGAGCTAGCAACGCAAATGGAAGATGATGAGGTATTTGCCAGCAAGCTGAAAGCAATTGTGGATGAGCTTAAGTCAGATGATCGGGTCAATCAGATATTCTTTAAAGATGTTGATGTCAAAGGCGATGCTGAAATCGGCGATGTAGAACAAACAACTAAACAAGGTAGTTCGACTACACAGGAAGCCGTCACTCAGGTTGATATTGGTGGCAATCTAAAGATTGGTAATATGAAGCAAAAGAGCTAATACCATGAGCAATCCCTCTAATGAACAGAAGGCTATTGCAGGTGTTAACATTGGCGGAAATGCTGAGATAAATGTTAACCAGAGTATTAACCAATTACCATACTTGACTCAAGAAGACTTGACAGAGCGTGATTCCCGAAAGAAATTGCTCAATAACGTTAGAAACAATTGGTTGCATCTGTTACAACAACCTTTTTGTGAAGCGACAATTAAGCTTGAACTGAAAACACGGTTCGATCTAGTAAAGAATCCATTCAGTGATCAACAAGACAAGATTGATAGACCAGACAAAAATACAAATATCGAAGACATCTTTAATCAATGGCAACCGGAACAACGTCTATTGATTTTGGGAGTTTCTGGAGCAGGTAAAACAATAACGTTGTTACAACTAGCACAAAAATTTCTTAGCGCGATCACTGACGAAAACGTCTTGGAAAAGCCGATTCCAGTGGTGTTTCATTTATCCTCATGGAAAAATGGGCAATCCATTGAAGAGTGGCTGATTCAAGAACTGTCTGATAGATATGGATTCCCTAAACTCTCTGAACAAGTAGAAAATTGGGTTAGATCCCGAAAGCTGTTCCTATTTTTGGATGGTTTTGATCAGGTAGAGGTTCAGTATCAGCAAAACTGTGCTGAAGAGATTAATAAATTTGGACTTAGCGATGTCGTAGTGTGTAGCCGCAGCGAACAATATGAAGCCCTCCCTAAGGATGTTCGCTTACATATTGGTCATGCAGTCTGTATTGAACCTCTGACAAATATCCAAATTAACGAGTATTTAGAAACATTAAATAAGCCAAACTTGAAACAGATACTTGACAAAGATAAGGAACTGGGAGAGTTAGCCAAGATTCCTTTCTGGTTTAAGATTATAACTGATGTAGGTGAATGCTTCCCTGGAGAATGTTCATCGGAGGATCGTAAAAATAAATTGTTCGATGAATATATTAAAACAAGATTTATTAAAATTAAAAGAGATGAAAGGGATGAAAAATTGAAATACGATGAAAAAAAAACAATTGAGTGGTTGGCTTGGCTGGCATCTCAATCTAAATCAGTTTTCTTAATTGAGGAAATGCAATCCTCATGGCTAACAAAAGGTCACAAGAAATTTTACTTAGGAGCAATTTTATTTATTGGGTTACTTTTGGGGCTTCTAAGTGGAATTCCTTATGGAATTATTATCCATTTTTATATTTCATATTCTCTAGGATTATCACAGGTTTCCCTTAAAGATGGAATAGTTTTAGGAATTCTTGCTGGAGTTATTCTCGGAACCGCTGTCCAATACTCTCTCAAATTACATAAACTTCCTATAAAAACACATAAAGAAGTAATTTTATCTTGGCAAGAAGCTCAGAATACTGCTAGGAATCTTCTAAGGACAAGTATAAGGGAGACAATAGGAATAGGAGGATTAGTATTCTTGTTTTGCTTCTTTATTCTTTATAGTTTTTACCCCATAAATATCCGTCTGTGGATGGGACTAATTTGTGGAGTTTTTTTTGGATCAGTTACTCTGATACCCCGGTTATTGAGCGATAGCTTAGTCGAAAGAAAGGAAGTGAAAACGTTAAAGCCAAACCAAGGTATATTAGAATCACTAAAAACTGCTTGTCTAGTCGCAAAAATAGCCTCAGTAATTGTAGCAATAATTAATACGCTATGGATTTTAATTGTTCACCATAATCATCTCGATAAATTACCCGTTACATTAATTCTCGGACTAGGTAGTGCGGTAGTTACAGGGGGTGTTGTTGCATCCATACATGATAGTGGGAGAGCTTGTCAACAACATCTTGCCTTACGAATCGTTCTTTATATAACTGGTAATATTCCCTGGAACTATGAAGATTTTCTTAACTACGTCAGTGAACCTAACAAACTTAAATTTTTGAATAGAATTGGTGGTGGCTATCAATTCTTTCATGGGCTGTTCAAACAACATCTCGCATCTTTGAAGCGCAATAGGAATAGATAGGTTATCTGAGCGCGCGCCCTCGCCATGTCCAGCCCCAGCCTGTCTCAGTCTTAACGATTGAAGCAATAGCCATAACCGCCACCAGTAGTCCACCTAAGCTATGTAGCCACCAGTATTTGGGAGGGCTATGCAACGCATCTGCTGCTAGTGTTCGCAGCTTGTATTGGAGAATTATCGCTAGCAGAGCTATCCCAATGGTAAACAAGTCAATCGCTTCCAAGCCACGGGCAAGACTTTTCCCTAGACTAATTACTAGTCCCAGCCAGGGAATAGAGTAGATAATCAGCATTACCGTAGCTAGATATAGCATTATTAGTAAGTTTCGCTGGGCACCTACGTACAAAACCTTTGTCCACCCCTCCCAAAGTGCTTCCCAAGAACGGTACATTCGCAATGTTGCTATATTAGCTCCCAACCGATATCCCAATTTAAGACCGTTGCGTTTAATGAGCCGTGCCAAAGCTACATCTTCGGCAACCTGACTGGCAACGGCTTGATGCCCCCCAATTTCCTCATAGGCTGAACGCCTAAACAACATCAAAGGTCCTGCTGCAAAAGCTGTTTCTGTTGTTGGGTCTTTGACAACTTTATAGTTCAAAGAAATCAGCAAATTAATAAATATCAATGGCTGCACTAACCACTCAGCTAAAGAACCACAAACTAATGCTGGTATACAATTCAGGAGGTCAACGTGTTCTGATAATGCTACTTGTAGAGCTGCTTCAATTGCCCCTGGTCTCAGACGCACATCAGCATCGATAAACAGCAAAAATTCTCCCTCAGCACATTCAGCAGCTTGAGCGCAAGCCCAGTTCTTGCCTATCCATATTTGTTTCTCTGGTCGGGGTAGCCCAGGGATAAGCTTCAGCCGTGGATCTTTAAGACTTTGTTGAAGAGTCTGAAGAATTATCAGAGTTTCATCAGTAGAGCGGTCATCGACGATCCAGACTTCAATATTTTCAGCTAATAAGCTGGTACTGTTCAAGATAGATGTAACGCAATCCTGAAGATTATCTGCTTCATTATAAGCTGGAACGATAACCGAAATTTTAGGAAACCTTGATGAATTTGAGTAATAATCAGAGAGGATTTCCTTTGGCGGACTGAGTTGATATATCTCGGTTACTGCTTGTTTCAAATTAACTATATAGATAGTCAATCCAAATAAAGCCAGGAAAAGAATTAAAAGTAGAATCATGGCTAAGTAGTTTTATATGCTTGTTTCTGCAATGGTAGTATAATAATTCGCTTTTTATTAGACCTGTCCGAAATATAATCTGCGCGCAAAAAAAATGGTAGAATAGTCTTTTAACTGTCTACCAACATGAAAAATCCATTGGTTCGCTTACGAATGGGAACTCTGGTTTTGCCATTTCAATCCTAGTGGCGAAGTTTAAGTAGAGCAGGGATTAGTCTTTAGTATCTTTTCCGGGTTTAGCTAACAGAATCTACCTTTAGCCCTTACTATTCCGTTGGTTCTGGCTTGAGTAGAAATGTCTGCGGCAGTCTCAGTAACCGGAGGGAAATACAACATAAAATAAGTCCCTACCTTTTAGTTAGACAGTGCTATCAAGTAAAGAAGCTTGTCATTGAAATGAAGATGTTGCAGTTTATGCGGAGGAGAAACAGGAGGAGACATTGATAGCAGGTGAATCATAAAGGTAAGGAAAATGGCTATTCCAGACAAAGCGCTCATTAAGCAGTGCCTCGGAAGTCCTTTCCGGATGCGTACTCTTCAAGAAAAAAAGAAATTGACGATTTATGCTAGTGACTTCTTTCATGCATTAAATTTTACAGGTGCCCTAGCCGTCAAAGAGTTTGTTGAAAGGAATTCTGAATTTTTAGAGAAAGATGTTTTCCATGTAGATGGCTTGACAACAACTGTGGAATATCGACCTGGCAAAGGAAAGGCTAAACCCAGAGTAGTGGTTTTCCTGACTAATTGCCTCAGTTAAATCTACTGCTACTTCAAATAGACCCAATACAACCCTGACTAGAGTCGGTTACGTTGGGATACGAATGGCAGTACCACCCATTAACGCCAGAAAAAATGCGATCGCGCCAGAATTAACAGATTGACATTGAGGGCTAATCCACAGCCAATCGATGCGATCGCAAAGATGGCAACGCCGAGCGCAAATATACGCCTTCGCCCGTAGCGATCGCGAGAGTGACTCACCCACTAAAATTAACGCAGCAAGAAACAGTGCATACGATTCCACGATCCATTGCACCTGCGTTGCGATCGCATTCAATTGAGCTTGCATCACGGGCAGCGCCACATTGACCACGGTACCATCAATCATTGCCATGCTGGAACCAAGAATTGTCGCTGCTAATACCCAAGGGCGAACGTCTTTCTGACAGGGTTGGGCGCGAGATCCTGTAAGAATCACCGCTTCATCACAGGGGGACTTGATCACAGAAGTCATTAGATCTTGTTAACCTGAATTATATTCACCGAGATCCCGAAGTTGATCATTCATATTTTGTACGAACCTGCTACACCAGAACAAATCACAGAAATGCTTGAAGTCCATCGGTTTTATATCAAAACAGTTGTAGACATCCGCCGCCGGATTTTGGCAGGCGGCGGCGAAATGCACTCAGATTGTGAAGTTGTTTTACTTGACAATGGCAGTCGGCAGTCGGATATTTGGGGCGCAAGCTGGAATTCAATTACTCAAGAAATCTTTTATGAATCGATGGTGAATCTTCGTCCACGTCAAAATCGCTCAATGCAAATTTTAGATGTGACAATTCGTGAGCAAGTTAAACAAATCATTGATAGGTTATTAGGAGGAGTATGAATAACTGGACTGGGGAAGAACTGGCATTTCGGTGTGAGCGTCTATCTGTACGTCTTGAGAAGCTTGCAAAAAACTTTTTGCAGATAGCAATCCTAAGTGTAGATGTGAGTAATTCTGAAGCTGTACTTGCAATCGTTCGAGAGAGTAAGGGGTTTCTGGAACTCACAGCGCTCGATTTAGATGTGGATCGTGCTTTTGAACTTGCTCAAATGCAACGGCAATTATCTCGATGGCACATCCATTGGTCAGAAATTTGGGCAGATGATTCTGGTCGTCTCGAAATCTCCAGTTTGGCTCAAACCTGGGCAAATCTTATTCAGGAGATGGCAGGAGTTTTGGTTTAACACTTAAAAAAATAGACGGTTTCGCAAGCCTATGCTGCGAAAGTCGCTCTACATCTTTATCGCCAATCCGAGCAATTCCCTCAGTGGAACGACCTGGCGCGAGCTCATCCGCTTCACCCTGAAGTCAGCCCACCTGCGTGCCGATGAACGCAAACAGATGGATGATATCCTGGCTCCCTGCTGTGAAAAAATCAACCTAGATCCCATAGCTAACGCTTCAATAGCTGTGAAAGATTTTTCCACTCTTGGGAGATGCATGTCAAAAAGCTCTTAGAGACTCTTCGCAATTTGCCACCTGACTTCCCGTTAGTGCCAGTAAACGGCAACAAGAAACCATTGGGATACGAATGGCAGTACACCCCCTTAACGCCAGAAAACATGCGCTCACAGCTTCTGATGGGGGGAATATCGGTAAAAAACAAGAAGGGAAGGCGAATAACGGTATGGTTGCCCAAAGATGACAAACCACCACGAGATGACGAGATTGGTGGCTTTGCCGTCCTAAACGGATGGCCCGTCACTGTGGGAGAAAAGACTTTCCACCTGATGTCAATCGACTGCGATGGCAAAAGTGCTGTAACCGCACTCAAAAAACTCTCCCTAAGTACAAGGCTACCCCAGACTGTTGCCTTCAGCTCTGGACGTCCATCTAGATGCCAGTACCTGTTCCTGGTTCCAGAAGATATAGCTTTGAGCATCCACACCCGGAAAATCCGCACGGGGAAAGACGAGCAACTGGAATTTCGATGGAAAGGACAGATATCTGTACTGCCGCCTTCAATCCACCCAGAAACCGGAAGATACCGCTGGAGGAGAAGTATCCGCTCCAATCAAATCGCGATCGCACCGGCATGGGCAATCCAGGTAATGCAGGGTCGCATAACACAAGGCTTTGAAAGAAGCTCATCTAAGGTTAAGCCAACCAGAGCTGCTGGAACCGTGAAAATTCCAATTCAGGGCAGCGAAACTCAAAAAGCGATCGCGCTGCTGGAACATATCGCACCAGACTTCGCTGATGATTACTGGGACTGGATCAAGATCGGGACAGCTCTCAAAACAGTAAGCGAGGAGTTACTCCCGGTTTGGGAGAGTTGGAGCCAACAATCTCAAAAATACAAACCAGGAGAATGCCAATACAAGTGGGGGACTTTTATTCCTGGCACAGTAACGATTGGAACTCTCTACTACTTCGCCTCACTGAAGTCAAATTCAGGAGCCTCAGCTCGGTAAGCCGCCGCCTAGGACGATTAACACTTAACAGGAAATCCTCCGCTCTTATCGAGTCGGGGGATGAGTTTAAGAACACTTTGAATCTTCAATTTTAATTTCAAATGCCTTCCAGAAAACCACCTCATCAAAACCAACAAAAGCCGTCTTCCTCTAAGTACTCAAACAGACGGCGTAAACACACTATTAAAGAATGGAGAAAAAGCCACTGGCTTGGGGGAGAAAACGGGTCGTTGGGGTACAGAGATTATTGAGTGAGCGCTTATCATTCGCGAAAAACCTTGCACAAAAAATCCATCATCCATCTAGAGAAAGCCAATGAAAACTACAGTTTACAGGAAATTAAAACTAGGCAGCACAACTTCAATAGTCAAAGAAGACAATTCCGTTGTATCTCTATCCTACTCTACAAGAAGGGAAAAGATTGAAATACAATTTACGACGGCTCATATAAAGCCAATCAGTAAATTACTGGAAAAGCTACAAAAGATGGCTAAACAGGAAAAAAAACTTCATCAAAAAAATTTAGAAGCTGAGTTAGCGAAAATTAATGAAGAACTCAACCCTATACCTGTAAATTTCTAGCCCAAATTAGGGAGATTGTTCTGGAGCGCTTGTTGCTTTAACAGTGCGATCTGCTTTTAATCTAGGGGAAACCCCCCAGACAACCATTCCACGCGAACTGCACACGTTATCTGAG
>DALYIW010000028.1:37418-45434 GCA_031970155.1 Coleofasciculaceae cyanobacterium CTOTU46601
ACTGACAGTAGAATCGTCAAACTAATTGGTGTTTCTGATGCCCTCAAAGACTTTCATCGTCCGCGCCCACGCTAGAACTGTCCACACCCGCCCCGTTACCTTTGTCTGCGCCAAGTGTCAGCAGATGACCACGCGGGACTGTTGGCCTGGGACTACTCCCAAGTATTGTCTAGGCTGCGCTCCAAAGAAAAAGAAAGCCGAAACACAGGACAAACCAGAGCGGGGAATGTTCCACGCCACCCATTACTTAGTTGACAGCAGCGGGAAGAAAACTGAAGTCTGCCTTGAGAAATCCCCTGAGTCAGGATGGTTTTTCGTAAGGACGGCTCTGGATTGGTTCTCTGGCGAATCAATCATCAGGTTCCACTTCCGCAAAGGTTTTGAAAGTCAGGGGAAAAAGCTGGAGGGTTATGAACTAGAGCCTTTGTAGCTAGACCTTTTAGGGGTGCGATCGCCTAGGGATACGAAACATAACACCAAAGGTGATATCTGCAATTGGGCGAAGCCAATTACTGAGAAAATATTCGATCACTCTCGCAACGACTTCAGGTCAAGTTTGCCCAGCGCAGTATAAGGTAGATTGTCACGGAACTCGATGACGGCAGGCATTTGGTAGCGAGCCACTCGCGGTTTCAACCAGTCCTGCAACATAGGTGGAGTAAGCCTCGTGTTCTGTTTTTTGATCACCACCGCCTTCAATCGCTGACCGAATTCCCGATCGCAAATGCCAAAAACCACTGCTGAGTCTACGTCGGGGTGTTGAATGAGAATGTTTTCCAGGTCAATCGGGTAAACATTCTCGCCACCAGAAACGATCATGTCATCAACTCGACCACACAGAAAGATATCTCCATCGGGATCAAGATACGCCAGATCGCCTGTTTCTATCCAGCTAGTCTGGTGGGTAGACCAGGCACTGCGAATACAGAGGCAGCCAATCTTACCATTGCTGACCTCCTGAGCTGCATTGTTCACGATTTTAACCCGTACTCCCCACACGGGTTGACCAATCGATGCGGGTTTTCTGCTGAGCAGGGCTGGTGTCCCCAGGATGCAAAACCCCGCTTCCGAGGTGCCATACAAATTGAAGATGATTTGCCCCAATTGTTCTAGTGCGACTTGGGCTAAAGCCGGACTCAACGCCGCTCCTCCAGTCAGGATACGCTGCAAGCACGATAACGAAACTGGGTCATGCTTGAGCATCCGTTGCAGCATTAATGGCACAAGTGCTACAACCTCGATTTGATATCTGGCAATTAGGGAACAGGCTTGCACCGCCTCGAAGCGTCGGGTAACGTACAGTTGAGCCCCAAGTAGAATCCCCATCAGCAGGGCGGCTAAGCCAAAGCCATGATAGATGGGCGTTGCAATATAGAGTGAGCGATATCGGTCGAGATGCACCTGATCCAGGAGGGCGATGAACGGTGGTAGGAAATTGAAAATAGACGGTTTACGGCTGGCAGGCTTGGGTTGTCCAGTTGTTCCGCCTGTCATCACCACGATGTTTCCAGTTTTGACAGTTTTTAGACGCCTGTTTTTGGGTTTGGGTATTGATGAGAGTTGGTCGATGGAAGGGGCAGTAGCATGGAAAGCCGGAAGAGCCTTGCGCTGCTGTTTTGAACATTCGAGCCAATGGGGGATTGGTTTATCGTCCTGGTGGTCATAGATGTAAAAGTCGATCGCCAGACGTTCGAGCAATGACTGAATCTGGTCTGTACTCAAATCCGGGTTAATCAGAAAAATGTCTGCCCCCAATCGCGATACCGCAAAGATAGCTTTGATGGCAGATGCATGATTGCGGCAGGCGATCGCGACTTTTTGGTGGCGCTCAATGCCATATTCCACATGCAACGCCATAGCTAACGATTCAGCTTGTTGCCAAAGTTGGGGATAAGTTAACCGCTCCCGATCGTCGATCACCGCAGTGCGATGGGGGTGCAATTGAGCCGCAATGCGTAACAATGCCATCAGATTGATGCCTGTTGCCAGCACCGCTTTGAGCAGACAGAACAATCCGGCGGGAGTCAGCAGGCGAGTACGATACAGCTTTCGGATCGGCATCACCATCGTACTTCTACTATTTTCGTCTCAAGTGATGGCTCATGAGTACTTCCCAGACCCCACGAAACAGTACACTAACCAATTGTCCCACCATGAGCCACCAGGGAGCATAGGTGCGTCGGATCGACTTCCCTGCATTGTTAACGAAAATATCAATGCCCATAGGAAGTTGTTGCAATCTGTCTAGCAGGGCTTGAACCTCTGCCGCATTCCTCAGATCGCAGGGGAAAATGTCGGCCTGCCCTCCTTTAGCTTCCACTCGCTGTTTAATTTCCATTAGTTTGGCTTCAGTGCGTGCTACCAGAAGTAAATAGGCCTGCGTCTGGGCCAATATTTCTGCCAAGCACTCGCCAATCCCGTAACTCGCTCCAGTAATGAGTACGGTCTTACCAGCTAAGCGCTGCTGGAGTTGGGTTTGACTAAAACGCACAAATGGGAAAAAAAGTAGTTTCATCTAGAAATTAGCTGAGCTCGCTCCCCCAACGTTAAGGTTTGTTTGGTTTCAGGAATGAGAGCTATCAAAAATCAGGAATCTCAACTGAATTTTCTAGTTCGAGAAGGGTTTCAAAATCAGCTTTTGCCTGTAATTGTTGTTCACTAGGTACAGGGAAATCATCAGGAAGTACAAGTCCAAAATCGATTAAGTCTTCATTATCGAGAGAAACGGGGTTATTCAAGGAAAGCTCGTCAGAGAAACTATCATCTACATCAGGAACATCCCAACCAGGCGCAGCCTCGTCTAAATTGTTAAGGCTATCATCTTTATATACTCCATTAATTTCATCTTCATCGTAGAAATCAAGCCAAGAGAATTGAGAATCACTGCTATCCGTTGAAAAAGTCATAATTCCCTCAAATCTAAAAGTTTTACAAAGAAGCTTTCCCCCTGTCCCCTGCTCCCTTCCACCCGGCTTCTTGTTAAATCAAGCGCCCAGTTCAGACACAGTTTTTTTCAATAGTTTTGGGTCAGAAACCGATTGTGCTAAATGCTGAGCCAAAAAGGCTTGCTTTTCGTCTTCCCTGAACGTACTAATTGAAGGCGTTGCGCCCCTAGCAGCTTGATAAATAATCCCGCGCTGACCGTCTTTGGCATCAAAAAGCTGAATTGTATCAGTCAAGGCATGGTGAGAAACGGCATAAGACCCATTAGGAGTAGACAGAGTAGCTACTTTAAGCTCCTTGTCGGGGGTATTAGCTGGGTTAGCGTTCAAGCTAGAAATAGCCTGTTTCAACATAGCTTCTTCCCAAGGCGCTCTCTTTACGCGAGGAAGGGCTTCAATCTCAGACGGTTCAAAGTTATTGATTTGAGCTGGTTTGTCCATTTGAGTCATGTAAAGAACACCTCGTTCTCCTGTAGGATCTACAATTTGAAGGGTTTGGGATTCCTTATCGAAGGAAACCGCATAGCGCTCGGCAAGAATTCCTACCTGAAAGCTTAGTTCGGGGTTGGGAGTCCCGGATTCAGCCAAAGCTGACATAGCAGCAGTCAGGAGCCTCTGTTCGAGAGGCTCTCGAACCGGAGCTAGACCTAATGCAACTTGAAGATCCCCTTGACCGAGATGATTGACGGTAGCTGGTTCGTTCTTAGATGCCTCGTAAATAAGACCGCGACTACTGGCACAATCAAAAATCCGCAGTGTTTGAGAAGGCTCATCGAAGGTCACAGCATATTTATCCTGAATAGTCCCAATCTTCAGTTGAGCGTTGGCATTGGCTGGATTAGACTCCAAACTGGAGAGTGCGGCATTTACTATCTTGGCTTCATCTAGAGAACGCAACGCGATCACCTTGGGATGTGCTGCATTCTCTGTTGGTTTGGGAGCTGGCTCAACAGGTTTGTGTAGGGCAACCTCCTCTCCAGTCGTACTGCTACCGCTTGAAGGAGATTCCAAGAAGGCTGCGTACAAAGACGCCGGAGATGTTGTGACAGCAACTTGTTCACCAGGGGGCACGGTAGCATTCACCGCTTGTGTTGTTGGCGCTTCCTCCTGCTGGGAAATCGAACAAGAGACGAATTGTTTTTCCCTAACCTGCTCGTAAGCGTCAATCACAGCGGCAATAAACGGAGAGTCCCTTCCCTTACCTTCCCAAAAACCGCGAGCTGGTGTGGTATGTTCGCAGGTTTCCAGCCAAGCCGTACCACCCTGTTTCTCGATCGCCTGTGTCAGTCTCGGATGCTGCTCTAACTTGGCAGCAACAATCTCACTCATCAGTTGCTGCCTTTGTTCGACAGGTGTTGTTTTTTTGAAGTGCTGGTAGGCATCTTCAGCTGAAACAAACGGTTCGCCTGCTGGCTTATCTTGAAAGTACTTCTCAGCACCGGACGTGTCTTTGGGTCGGAAGGGATTATCTTTAAATGAAACAGGATAACTGTTTTGAACGTTCCCTTTGAGTTTAGAAAGTTCTGTAGGGTTTGTCAGCGCCGCACCCAACGAGGAGTCAGACCCAGAATAAATGTTAATAGGCTTAGTCGTTTGTTCGGTGGAAGAAGCTATTGCCTTCTCTCCAGTATCAACATAGCGCTCCTGTTGATTCATCCGCATAAACCCAGAACTATCCGGTTCGAGATTGTACCCTTTGGATTGAAGGTACTGTTGAACTAACTTGTCAGTTCCTGCTGCGTCACCAACTACAATAGTCGCACCGGCTTGAACGGCTTTATCCAAAAGCGGTTTATAGTGTTCCTCAAAAACTTGGCTTATTCGTTCTGAAGTAACACCGCGCCAAGGGCCGGAGCCACTGACCATCACAATGTCCAAATTGCTGTACGTTCCAGTGTTAGCGCGTTCGCCCCAAGCTTGAGTGTAGTTGCGGGTACTTGAAGGAGTATTCTCACTTGCTGCCGACTTACCAATAAACTGTGTTGCCACCTCAGCCATAGCCACATCCTTTTTCATGTGGTGGGCAACGGATGGATTAAAAGGCTTTATGTCTTTTAAAGGGTTTGACGTTGGAAAACGAGAAGAACCTTCAGCACTTTTGAAAGAAGGTGTGTCTACCAACCGCTCCAATTTCTCACGAGCCAGAGCCTGTCCGGAGGTAAGAGTAACGCCTGAAGAAGGAGCGATGGTTGGAGGCGATGAAGCCTCCGGTTGCACTGTTTGAGCAGCAACGGGTTTAAAAGCAGCAGCTCCTACGGCAGCAGCTCGGGTGGCAACGGGTTCTTGAATAGGAGCATAGGCAACTTTAGCTGTGTTTTCATCCCTGGCAAGAACATCGCGCCGCTTCGTCCAAGATTCGGGATACCGGACAGTTTCGGGATCAATTTTAACAACAGCCGTCGTTGAAACGCTATTTATTTGAACCCCTGGTAGGGTAACGCCACTTTTAAAAAAGTCGGCTTTTTTAAGTTTTTGTGTGGATTCGTACTCAATCCTGCCAAGAATCTTGTCATCAACAATTGCTACGGGAATATTTCTTTTTTTATCGGGGTCGAGAACGAAGCCAACTTTAACGTCTAATTTCTCCCCGTTAAACACGCGATCGCGATAGTCAAAACTCTGAACCTTATCGATTATGAGTTCATTGCCGCCCTTGGTTCTAAGAATAGCCTTGGCTGGCTCGACCGGAGTAATAGTAGCAATAGCTTTAGTGCCAACGGGAAGTTGAGGCGATTCTGACTGAAAAGGACCGAGCTGCTTCCCATCAATAAATATTACAGATTTTCCTTGGTTGTAATTCCCGGCTCTTGTTTCTACACCTACCTCAATTTCAACGTTTTGATTTTCCCAATTACGACCCGAATGTTCGTTAGTTGGCTGATGATAGCCAATAGTTTTAAGAGTTGTAAACTGTAGCTCCTTAAAGCGCTCCAAAACCTGTTCGGGAAAAGCCTTAAAAGCGACAGTGGCACGTCGGTAAGTTCCTTGCTCGTTGTCCTTCTCAGCTTTGGTATGGCAAACATGCCACAGCGCTGCTGCCATAGCTGATTTTTCAGTTGCCTCCGTTTGCTGATTGACTTGACGAAGATAATCGTTAGCTTCCTTGTAAAGAGCTTCGGCTTGACTTTTTGTTGGGGGAGGCTCGACTGAAAAGGAAACATTGTCTAGTCCGGTCTTAGGCTGAATATTATTAGCTTGGGCATCTTCTGGACTAATCGAGCCAATCAGCTTATTAACGGGCTTGCCATTAGGGTGGAATTGACCGGGAACGCGAGACATGGCAACCAGCGTTCCGGCGGGATGTTTCGGGTTACTACTGTTGACAAAATAAAGAGCTTTGGGGTTAGGAGAAAGGGCTTGAGGATGCTGAGAATGAAGAGCTCCTTTGATTTCAAACCTGTTGCCAGTTTCCGGATGAAAAGCAACAAGAACTGGTTCGGGGTTTTTTTCAAGGATTTTATCTAAAGCCCTGGCTCGGTCAATAAGCTGATTGTAGGTATCCCGAATTTCCTTAGCTTTTTCATACTGTTGGGGAGTAAAATTTGTATCAAAAAGAGCCTTAAATTGAGTGGTAGGTCGAGATTCAAGCTTGTCTGAGTTAAAATAAGAGTTGGACTGGCGTACCATCAGATCAACAGCACTATGATTGGTACTTCTCAGGTCTCTATTTGAATAAACCTGCTGATTTTTCTTGTCTCTAATCCAAGCGACCTCTTGAAAGGAAGTTAGAGCATCACAATAGGCAAGTTTATCTTGTTCAGGTTGAAGCGAATTTTTAAACGTGTCTACAGCTCGCTGCAACTGGTTGCCGTACTCGGCGATAACATCTCCCTGAATAGCTCTGAACTGTTCGAGTTTTCGTTCAACAACCTCAGATGTCAAAGGTTCATCGGGAGGGGGAAAGTCATCAACAAAATCTTGAATTTTTTCAAGCAGGGGTGAGGCAACCGTTAAATCATCTTTCTTTTCAGCGTGTCTGGCTAAAGTTTCCTCATATTTATCAGCGATTTTGGCAACATAGAGCGATCGCTGATCTTCTGGCATGAGAAAAGTATCATTGCGTTGAACGATCGCAGCTTGAAGCTGGTTAGCAATCAGACCAATCTTGTCGTCTTGTACCGCCATTGTCATTTCAGCGAAAGTCAACCCCTCGTAAGGAACTTTCTTGTTCTTGACTACATCGGGATATCGGTTTGAGGGTTCGAGAGCTTCTTGAATTTCCGAACAGAGAACGGGGTACTTATTACTCCAATCGTCAGCAAGAGACTGTGCCTGAAGGAGGGTCTCTTGACTAACGCTCAGGGGGAGGGGTTCTTTTAAAGCTGGGTACTGTGCCGATACGCTCAGCTTCGCTTGTTCAACCACAACAGCCGTAATCGGATCTTTGGCGGCAAGTGCAGCAGCAGCCACGTTGACCAGTACCGGATCGACGGGTGCGAGGAGAGCAAACTCCTCCTTGAGATCGACAACCTCCTTAACTGGGAGAGTATCTCCATCAAAGTCCCCCTGAAGGTGTTCGGCGGCAGTTTGAGGATGAATCGCTACTATACCTTTAAGGTTCTTGTATTCCGGAAGGTGTTTATTCGTGAGAACGAGGACACCGTTGGAGTTAATCAGAGGCGAGCGATAAACGGCGACTTTAGCCCCTTCTGGAAGGTTGGGAACGCAGATTTCCTTGTCCCGCTCTAGAGCTTCAGAAGGCTGTGCCAGTCCAGAGGTAAACTTGATAGAGCGACCCGTAGCGTTATCGAGGCGTTCCTGGCGAACAAAGCGTTGAAGCGCTGTAACAACTTGCGGGTGTTCAATTAAATGACCGTGTTCTTCATCAGCCTTGAGAAGGCGGTAAAGAAAATCTTCTCCTGAGGCGTAGCGATTATCGTCACCATCATCTTCATCACCATCATCGAAATCGTCATCTGGCACTACATTGCCAGACCCAAAAGCTTCGTCAATTCCCTTCAAAAACCCGTCTAATTGGTCTAAATTTTCTAAATCCTTCGCGTTTAATCGCTCGGCTGATAACGTTTCTTTAAACGCCTGACGCTTTTCATATTTTTCAATATAGAGACGAGCC
>DALYIW010000029.1:0-18813 GCA_031970155.1 Coleofasciculaceae cyanobacterium CTOTU46601
TATCGGGATGTAGCGCAGCTTGGTAGCGCACTTCGTTCGGGACGAAGGGGTCGCAGGTTCAAATCCTGTCATCCCGATTGATAAGTTATTTACGTTCGCCGATTAAATGTCGCGATCGCAAGTTGAGCGGGACTTACACAACTGTCATAGGCGATCGCCTCACCACTACTAAAACGCTTCAATGTGTACCTTCCCTCCAGGAAGTTCAGAGCCAACAACATAAAAATCTTGCGGATAAATCCAGTGAGTACCCAACGGGCCGTGAATTTGAATCCCGGTCATGACAGCATAGTTAAAAACAGAACTATCCAGGGTATTTAAGAGATTTTTAACATCAGTGGAAATGATGTTAGCTGCCAATTTCGTAATCTCTATCAAATCAGGTTTCTCCCCATAGGTAAGGGTTGAAAGAATCTTCTGCCGGATAATCGTTTGTTCAATATCCTGCATATCCATTTCGAGTTTCAGGTGACCACAGGCCAACTCTTCAACAATCGCTTCTAATGCTCCACAGGCATGGGAAGCTTTCTGAAGACCATCCCGATAAACCTTGCCAACATCACCATGTCTAGAAATAGCAATATGGGGCATGGCATAGAAAGTAAAACGACGGATACCATCAACAGTAGGGGTATGGTCTTTAGCGGCAGCTAACCCAGTTTTCCCCATCATGACGAACCCAGCTAAACTACAGCAATTAAAGGTTTTCCCCCAGTAGCGAATCACTTCTGTAAATAGGGGTTCAGCGATTTCATCCCGACAAATCGCAATCATTCCCATCGTGTTTTCGTCACAAAAACCGTAGGCACTCAACCCCTGAAAAGTCTTTCTCATGTACTTGTTCATGGGTACTGCCCCTGGAAAGTGAGTTTGCAGCGTTTGATGAAATGCTGGAAACACATTAGGGTCATATCCATTGAGTGTTTGGGGAATAGTTTCGCCAATCGAATTGGCTTGACTTTGGGTCATGTCCTAAGTCCTCCTAAGTAGCTGGTGATAATCCGTCGTTGAGAAGCTTAACGTCACACCCGTCCTTGAGGATTCGGGTAATATAATCTGCTCTAACACAAGACAAAACCAAAAAGATCCTTGTTACTGTTTAACTCAAACTTTTGAATATTTATATTTATGTAACAAAAACGCCAACTGTAATCTATCCTATGTTTAGAGAGTCAGCAATACCTCTATGGAGCAACTTGGTATAACAGCATGGGGTCTGGAATTCCCTTTAAGTTTCGGCGATCGCAATCAATGACTTGCAGTTGTAGATGAGTCTTCACCGCCTCATAGACAAGCCATGAAATACAAATTCCGCCCCCTTGGGCTTCAGACTGTAGGCGAGCCGCAATATTCACTCCATCTCCTTGCACGTCAGTACCATTGAAAAACACATCCGCCAAGTGAATTCCAATACGATGCTCCAGTCTATCTTGTTCGGACAAGCTAGCCGCCCTAACAGCTAAAGCTTTTTGAATCTCTTGGGCACACTTAACAGCCTTAACCGCTGATATAAAATACATCAACAACCCGTCACCCATAGATTTGAGAACCTGTCCTTCAAATTGCTGGCACAATTTCCTCATCAGTTCAAGATCGCGATGAATTGCCGCTAGTGTATGTTTCTGGTTCTCCTGTTGCTTTTGGGTAGAGTCTTTAATATCTGTGAACACAATCGCTGCCAGTACATTCTCTCCTAGCTCAGATGACACTTCGGGTTGTTCAGACTTCTCGGAATTTACTGGAGACTCTTCAACTAGGGAGTTGAGGCGCGCTGGGAAATACTGACGGTACAAATCGTAGCGAATCATAACTTGATTGCCTTGTAGATGAACCAGTCCCATACTATTTAACTTGAACTTGATCGCCGACTCCAACTCTACTGGACAATCAGCTTCAAGAACCTGCTTCAAAGCTTTCGCCAACTCTGGATGTTGTTTTAAATTCCACAAGTGTAGTCGCAAGTGGTCTGCATAAATTCCCGTATCTGTAGCCGCTTCTGCTAAAATCTGCTCTAGAGTGATTTCTTGCCAAGCAATTTTGTAGAGAGCTAATCGTACTAAATAAGGATGTCCCCCCACCATTGCCATCAGTTGTGCAATCTGAGTATCGCTCAAATCTAAGCCATGTCGTCTTTGCAAGTCATCTACCTGGCTAAAAGTGAACTCTGATAACTCAATGGGTAGCCCCACATTAAACGGGGATTGATCGTTACTAAGTGGGATGTAAACTTCTGTGCCATGTACGATTATTAACCGGAAATTCTGCCAAATATCGCTTTGCTTTGCTTTCTCATGCCAGACTCGCAATAAGCTAAAGAAGTCATCAGCTATTTTCTCATGGGGGAAGATCAGGTCAACTGAATCCAACCCCAACGCTAGAGGAGAATCAATTGTTGGTAAAAGATACTTTTCAAAGTAATTGGTGCAGTTTTTTTTGCTAACTAAAAACTTGCTCCAGTACCCCTCTATCTCAATAGGAAGCTGTAGCTCGTCTGTGACATTAGCACAGAACCACTGTAGAAATTTCTTCAAATTGGTGAAAACTTCGCTATCTGCCAACTCAAAGTTTAAATGTACCGAACGATAACCCTGTTCTTTGGCATGATTCAGCAGCTTAGCCATTAGAGAGGTTTTGCCCATTTGCTTAGGGGCTTTAATCCGAATCAGGCTTCCTGGCTTAACAATTTCTTCATAGGCGCGAACTTCCACGGGAGGACGCTCAACATAGAAGATAGAAGCTAGATTTAGCTGACCCCCTGGCAGTTCTAGTTGTTGAAGTATTTCTGTATTGCACTCATCAGGTGAAACTTCTTTTGAGAGCGATGTACCTAATGGTATACCCTCTACCATGGAGGTAGCCCTTACTCGGTCTATCGTGCCGTTAGAGCTTCGTCCTTTGTGCAATTCTTCCAGAACTAACCGCACAGTCTTTACACCGACCTTTTTCTCGGTCACTTCTGACAGCAACTTCCATAACTTCGGAGCGATTTCTCGCTCTACGGTATTCTGGCTATAGCCAGCAACCTGAATATCCCTAAGTTTCTGACCGGCCAAAGCCTGCTCAAGGATAGTCTTTTGTACATCATTCAGGAGTTCTCCCTTCTTTTGGGCAACTCGCCTATCTGCCAGTTCTACGAGTTTTAAGACCTCTAGATCGCCCATGAGGTACCCAAATATAAAGAGTTTTTAACCAAGATATCATGAATTTTCTGAATTTTTTAGGATTCAATCTATTTACTTAAAGAAAATTCCTGAATTTTCTGAGCTAAAAGCCTGAAGGTTTCGGGTTTTATAATTCTGTTTAATCTTTATACTTGAATCAGAATCATGTACATATCCCTAAAAATAGCTATACCTAAGTCAACGTCAATCTTAGTTCAAAGAATTTGGGATATTGATTCAATCGCCAGCCTTTGACTATCAAGTATAAATTTTAGGTATTGTTTAAGAATGAGAACCGCATCACCCAGTACCTTAGTTCCTCAAAAGTTGACGACGTTTCCAGATTTTTTTGGTCATTTGAATTCAAGCAACTTTAAAAAAGAGATGACAGAGGTAGAAAAACAGCTTCGTGTTGTTTATCAAACTCTGTCTATGCTGAGCTTTGAAAGCCAAAATTTTGAAACAATTTTCAGTGAAATGCTTAGTGCAATCACCTTGAAGATTGGGGAATTATTGGCGGCTGATCGAACCACTATTTATATCTTAGATGAAGAAAAAAATGAACTTTGGTCAACTGTTACCAAAGATGATGGTACAGGTTCTATAAGGATTCGCGTTGCTGTTGGTCAAGGAATTGCCGGAAAAGTTGCCAGTTCTAAACAAGTCATTAATATTCCATTTAATTGCTATAAAGAGCGGCGGTCTAGTGCCGCCAAGGAAGCTGACCATAAAACAGGATATCGTACCTACAGCTTACTGGCTCTACCTCTGTTAAATGAGCAGGGAGAGTTGATGGCTGTTGTCCAGTTAGTTAATAAATTAAAGAGTACTTGCAGATTTGAAGCGCCTTTAGCTGAAAAAGTTGACAGGCAGGGATTCACGCAAGAAGATGAAGTCTTGTTTGAAGAATTCTCTCCGTTAATTCGATTAATTCTAGAAAGTTCTCGGTCTTTTTATATAGCGACTCAGAAACAGCGTGCTGCTGAGGCGCTTTTAGAAGCAACACGCTCGCTCGCTTCTAGCAGCTTAAATCTAGAAGAAACTCTCAATCGAGTGATGGGTGAGGCAAAAAAATTAATGAATGCCGATCGCAGTACACTATGGCTACTTGATCGCGATCGCAATGACTTATGGACAAAAATTCCTCAAGCTGACGGTTCCTTAAAGGAAAGACGAGTACCAATAGGAGTAGGTTTTGCTGGCAAGGTAGCTAAAACAGGTCAACCCCTCAACATTCCTTTTGATGCCTATAACCATCCTGATGGTGCTAATTCTAAAGAATCTGACCAGTTAAATGGTTATCGCACCTGTAGTTTACTATGTATGCCAGTTTTTAACGCCGATGGTGAATTGATTGGTGTCACTCAGCTGGTCAACAAACAAAAATCCGGTGAGTTTGCCCCCTATAATCCGAAAGATTGGCCACATGCACCGGAATGCTGGCAAGAAAGTTTTCATCGC
Source organism: Coleofasciculaceae cyanobacterium CTOTU46601 (assembly GCA_031970155.1). GTDB lineage: Bacteria > Cyanobacteriota > Cyanobacteriia > Cyanobacteriales > Coleofasciculaceae > DALYIW01. The sequence goes on from DALYIW010000029.1 coordinate 4,623, forward strand.
AGCGATCAAGAATTCATGCAGGCGTTTAACATTCAAGCTGGGGTAGCAATCCAAAACGCCAAGCTATTTGAAACCGTCAAGCAACAGTATGCCCAGATTCAGCAACAGGAACAGATGCAGCGAGATATTCTCCGCAGTCTGACGAATGGTGTACTTTCTACTAATGCAGCAGGTGAAATTATCGCCGCTAACCCCAGTGCCAACCGCTTGCTAGGTTTGAGTGATGAAGACTCTTTAGAAGGTAAATCCATCTTAGAAGTGATTCAGCTAAAAGAAGGTGATTTTCCTAGTTGGTTCCAAGCGGCTTTGGCGGCTGATGACGAAAAAGCCCGAAAGCAATATTACCCAGATCAGACATTACTGTCAGATGAAGGTTTAGAGTCACATAGCGTACATTTATCAGTTAACTCTATTGCTGATGCTAGCGATGCCTCGAATGTCTACGGTGCATTAATAGTGATGGATGACATCAGTGATGAGAAGCGGCTCAAAAGTACAATGTATCGCTACATGACTCAGGAGTTAGCTGAACAACTGCTTGCTAGTGGTGATGCGAAGTTGGGAGGCGATCGCAAAGACGTTTCAGTACTATTCTCTGATATTCGCGGCTACACCAACTTAGTCGAAAGCATGGAACCAGAAGAAGTGGTTAGTATGCTCAACGAGTATTTTGGGCTGATGGCTGAACCGATTTTTACGAATAAAGGCACCCTCGATAAGTACATCGGGGATGCGATTATGGCGGTGTTTCGTTCACCAGTACACCTGGAAGATCATGCATGGCGGGCAATGCAAACCGCTTTGGCAATGCGTTCTTCTCTGGCAGAATTTAATATCGAGCGCCTTGCCCAAAACAAGCCACCAATCCGGATTGGAATTGGCATCCATTCAGGTACAGCCATCAGCGGTAATATTGGTCACTCGCGGCGGATGGAGTTTACAGTAATTGGGGATGATGTGAATCTGGCTTCTCGCTTGGAAGGGACGACAAAGCTGTATGGTTGCGACATCGCGATTAGTAGTAACACTTATCAACCCTGTGCCGATCGCATTTGGGTACGAGAACTTGATAGCGTTCGAGTGAAGGGAAAAACTCATCCTGTATCCATCTACGAACTGGTGGGGCTACGTTCCGATCCAATTCCAGAGAAGAAGCAGCGAGTTATTGAGCTTTACGAACAAGGGCGGCAGTATTATCTAAAGCGAGAGTTTGCTCAAGCTCATGCCAAGTTTGATGCAGTTTTAGCGATCAACCGCCAAGATAAGGCATCACTGTTGCATCAACAGCGCTGTCAATACTGGCTTTCTACCACCCTACCCGATCGCTGGGATGGTATCGAGACGCTGACAGAAAAATAAGCGATCGCACCAATAAGCTATGGTAATGTCGCTGACATATATCCCTTTTTATGGGTACAGGACTTACGCTCAAGACACGACAAACGGGTAGGGGCGTATAGCTATACGCCCCTACAGATGGTGGTTCAAAGGTCAAGAAAGCGTAAGTTTTGGGGTATAAAGTACATTTTTTCTCTTGTGGGATGGGCGTCTCGCCCGTCCTTATTTTTCGGGGCGGGCTTTTAGGCCTACTCCACAATACATGTACTGCACACCAGTGCAATCTTTGACAGCCTCCAAGTTCAGTAACGAGATTGCGATCGCTCAATTAAGAATAAGGCCGCGCCTACCAAACGACCATTAAACAGGGATAATTGTATATAGAGGGATTGATCGTTTTCACTCGTTACGACTTCAAATGAGAATTCTTACAACTCGTCACACGGGGGAGCGTCTAGTTGCTCGTTGTTTGTTGAGCCTGATTGCGATTCTTGGCTGTCTGCTGCTGTTGGGATCACCACCAGCTCTAGCGAAACTCAATGATGACAATTATGATGGCAATGTCTTTGTCCTATATGCCGGTAATGGCTCTCTGGTACCACCGCGAGTGACCTTGGCAGAGTCTCTAAAACAGCAAAAACCAGCGCTGTTGGTGTTCTACGTAGATGACAGCCGTGATTGCAAACAATATGCCACAGTTGTCTCGCAGCTACAAGCGCCTTATGGAAGGGCAGCAAGTTTTATACCGATTGACATTGATAGTCTGTCGCCCAAATCTAGGTATACACCAGCCGAAGCGGGCTACTATTACAGCGGCTTAGTTCCCCAGACAGTTCTAATAGACCAGAAGGGTAAGGTGGTTCTAAATGAAACAGGACAAGTACCATATGAACGAGTGGATGATGTTTTTCGGAAGGTATTTGACTTACTGCCCCGTTCGGAATCAGTTGAGTTGAAGCGGCGGACAGTCAATGAAATTAATACTGAGCTAACGAAAAGTGAGCGCTAAAGACACTTGTTACACAAATGGGGAGGTAACGGGAGCTTTAGGAATGAGATGAGAGACAGCATTTTTCAAGCGAAGAAATTGATTTCTAACAAACCTCCTCCACCCTCACCCCCTGATCGAAACTCTCTCTTGTTCAGTCCGGCTGCCGCGTTACTCTGTCTTTTAGTGCAATATGTTTTAGGCGTGCTGATGTCAAAGGTCTACAGCACAGAAGAGCTAATCAAAATCTTGTCAGATGAGCGTCGTGCCTGTATGAATGGGCAGCGTCTGAATCTGACTACTTCGGTTTCGGGCAATCCCTTGATTGACCAATTTCTCAAACCGGATGGCTTCCAAAAATTCAGTGCTTATCGAGACTTCAAAGCATCTGTTCACCGCTATCAGCGACAACATCAAGTTTCAGGGATTATTTGGCGGCAAATGATGCTCAAAGGCAAGACTTTGCGATATCCCGTAGTCGATGAACAGCTCGTCGCTATCCCTAGTGACCTGGAAATCCTTAAAGCTGCTAAGGCTTCGATCTTGAATTTCTGGTGGCAAGTTACACTAGAGATGGATTTGTATTTAAGTATTAACACGGGTAAGGACTATCGACAGATTCAGCCTAACGATGTTGGGGCGATCGCATACAGAACAGAATGGGCAAGCCTGTCTCAGCACAGAAATTCAACCTTTTTGGAAATTATCTTGCAGCTTGGTTGGGGAAAGCCAGAAGAAGCCTCTTACAAACGAGGCTGGCCGACCTCTGGCAGCGAATATATTCATGCAGTGAACCCTGGCAAGCATCCAATTTGTTAATGGCTATGGTCAGCTTGATTCTTTTGGGTACTGGTTAAAGCCACATCGATAGACGAGGATCAGACAACATGGAAGACAACAACAAACAACAGATGCACAAGCAAGAGATCGCCGAGTTAGAAGCTTTTCTGACCAAAGAATTAAGGCAATTTGGCAACCAGGCAGTAAAAAAAGGGCTGATTTCTGGGCACGGTTATCATAGGGGAAACTATGAAATCCTGTGCAACGGTCAGCTGTTTTTCCTTTCGCCAGAAGAAGCACACTCCTATCTAAAAAATTTGGTCAAACAGCATTAGTTATTTTGTTGTTTGTTGTTGGTTGTTTGTATCAGCACCAACAACTAACAACTAACAATCAACAAGCTTTTCTTTTGACTATAAACGCGACTGAGGACCTGCCCAGACTTGGTTAACCACTTGACCATAAATGCTGGGATTATCCTCAGTCGCGAGAACTGTTCGACCGTTGAGATCCACAGCCCACATCGACCAATGTTCATCTCCCATTTCATCAGTGCGAAAGAGAACGCGATCGGGATGAATTTCACTCCAGCCCAGCAACACGGCGCTAGAGTATTGAATTTGAGCAGGCGCTACGGTAAGGGTGCGATTTTGTTGTCGATCCCAAATCACGGCGTAATCAGAAGCATCTGATGTGCTAAACACTCCTTCAAACTGCCGCGCTAAAATGCGATCGCCTAACTTAGACCAGGAAATAGGAATCATAATCCCGAACGTCCCTCCCATATCAGCGTCTTGATTACTGACTAAGGGATTGTCAGATAAAGGAGAAGAGGCTTTGATTGTCCGCAAATCTCCAGTTCGCAAATTTTCGACAAACATCACACTTGTGACTCGGCTGCGGTACAGTTCCGAATCAGCCTGCATTTGAATACGACTATAAGCCGCATACTGGCCATCTGGGGAAATTAAGGACGGGCTACGATAGTACCGTATCCCAGAACCCCCATTAGCACTAACTTCAGCATGAGCTGCTAACACCCAATTCCAAGGGATCGGATGGGGACTATCAATCGGGTCAATCTGTACTCCTAGTTCAGTCATGTCGGGAGCTATTTCTTCAGGCACTTCAATTAAGGGCAGGGAAGATGGCACCACTGACAGGCTTGCGGCCACAGGTACATTCACCGAGTCAGCCCAGGCAGGTAAGCAGTGTGCCGTAAGCAGTAGAGTCGGTAAAAGCGAAAGGTTCGGTTGCGTAAGGAACCATACTACTAAATAAAATGTTCTTTTGAACATCTAAAAAATGGGGTTGCTAAACGATTGATTTTGTGTAAGGAGCAACGCCCAAGGAACTACGGCAGCATTCCTAATGATAGGTATACCAAGCTACCAATCAATCCACGCATTCTTTTAGGAAAGTTTTTACACTAACTTTATGAATTTTCATGAATTTAGAGATTATCGTACCTGACTGAGCCATTAGTTTCAAATTTTTACCCCGAAGATGGCATGATCGAATGGTCTATTTTCACTATTATTTTTCTATGGTCTGAATAATTTCAGGAAAATCAGTGACCCAACCCGCTAACTCAGCAGCTAAGACTTCCCCGGAAAAACCAACCGGTAGGCGTCCGTGGTTACTAATTATAATTTTCCGATTGCTACTACTGGGCGTCGGTGGGGGTTTAGCCCTAGTTTTGGGCATCATCCTCGCCAATTTCTATCCCAATCCCAGTCCAGAGAAACCTTTGCTTCTCAAAGTTCTGGAACAGTTTGACCCTAAGACGCCAACCACCACTCCCATTCCCAGTCCAAAGCCCGTATCAGATACCAGTGGCAATCCACCGCCCCCGTTGACACCTGTACAACGACAACAAGCACAAGCTCAATTGTCAAAGTTACAAGTCCAGTTAAAGGCGGTGAGCGATGGTGTTGTGACTCTAGAAACCCAACTCGGCACCAGTCGCTCCAATGAAGATTTAGAAGCGCGACTGAAAGCACTCTCCCTGCAACTCCAAGGATTACCACCTCCCAGCCCAGATGGCTCAACGGTTGAAAACGGCAGTACTATTCAAACGGCTGTCGTTTCTGATTCTGTGTTGCAAGGCGATAAGTTAAAAGTGACATTGCCCAGCGATGTCTTATTTGAGGAGAACAATAGCATTCTGCGCTCAGAAGCCGGCTTGGTTTTAGACAAAATTATCTCTGATTTGCGCGATTACCCTGGAAGCACCATCCGAATTTCTGCCTACACCGACGCCACTGGCAAACCTGAGGACAATCGAGAACTCTCATTTCGCCGCGCCAAAGCTGTTGAGCAGTATCTCTCCCGCGCCTTAGGAGAACAGTTCCGCTGGTTAGTAGTAGGCTACGGTGCAACTCGTCCCCTTGTGGCCAACGATACTACTGATAGTCAGGAACGCAACCGTCGCGTTGAAATCGCTGTGAATTAGTTAAAGGTTCGCAGGTTGTGAAGTTAGCATGTGGAAGGTTACTTTACCCTTCCTTAAACTGTAATGAGAGTCATTTTCTTTGGCACCCCTCAATTCGCCGTGCCTAGCTTGGAACGCTTGTTAAACCATCCCGAAATTGAAGTTCTGGGTGTTGTTACTCAGCCAGACAAACGACGAGGGCGCGGTAACCAACTCACTCCCTCACCAGTAAAAGCCGTTGCTCAAGTTCATCAACTACCAGTCTGGCAACCGAAGCGGGTAAAAAAGAACGCCGAAACGCTCTTGCAACTGCGGCAGGCATCGGCAGATGTTTTTGTCGTTGTTGCCTATGGGCAGATTCTCTCTCAAGAGATTCTCGATATGCCTAAGCTTGGTTGTATCAATGTTCATGGGTCGATTTTGCCTAAATATCGAGGTGCCGCCCCCATCCAATGGTGTCTGTATCACGGCGAAACCCAAACCGGCATCACAACAATGCTCATGGATGCAGGAATGGACACAGGTGCGATGCTACTGAAGGCTTACACTCCTATTGAGTTATTGGACAACACCTACCAGTTGGCGCACACTCTAGCCAATTTAGGAGCCGATTTGTTAGTTGAAACGCTTCTGAAGCTAGAACGCCGGGAAATTCAGGCTATTTCTCAGGATGAATCTCAAGCGACTTATGCGCCACTGATTCAAAAGCCCGATTTTTGCTTAGATTGGTCACGCCCCGCTATTGAGTTACACAATCAGGTGAGGGGATTTATCCCAAACTGCGTTGCCTCATTTCGGGATAAGTCCCTGAAAATTATTGCCACCGTTCCCCTCGGTTCGGCTTACTTCTCTCAACTACCCCTGGAGTTAAAAGTAATAGAACAGGCTTGGTCTTCTCTATCTGCGGATTCGGGCTGTCCTGGAGAAGTGATAAGCATTGTGAAGGGAATCGGTCCGATGATTCAAACCGGTGAGGGGATGTTGTTGTTGCGTGAAGTGCAGCTGTCTGGTAAGCGCGTTCAGTCTGGCTGGGACTTTGCCAATGGGATGCGTTTAACGGTGGGAGAGGTTTTAGACAAGGGTCACTCTTAAGAATGAATGCGGGAATAGCCCCATAAATAATGGTCATGCTTGAGGTTCTGATGTTGAAGCTTCGTAGAAGTGACAACAATTGCACGGTCCCTCTGGATTGACAGCGCAACGAATCAGTTCAGAGTGTGCATTAAAGCGGCAGTTGGCATCACCAACTACCCAGCGACCCTTAATGAAACTTTTTTCAGTGGGACGTCGGGCAGACTGTACATAAAGGGCAATTTTGTGCAACCGATAGCGCCCTGATTTTAAAAGATAGCGGTGGCGGCGCTCTAAAACAGCGTAGGTTTTACCATTAAAGTCCAGGTAATTACCGGGTTGGGGAGTCCAATCAAGTTTTACATTTCCAAGACTCTGACGTGGATGCGTCAGGATTAGCTCTGCGGGTAAAGTATCTGGCTCAATAGTCTCCATGGTCGTCAATGTATGTATTGCTAACTACATTTGGATGGTATCGCACTGGCAGCCTGAGGTTCTCCCGCTTCATTCATCACCTGAGAATTCATCCCATTGAAAGACGACAACGACAAGTCAAATAAGTGAACATATTACGAGAGGTTAGGTAAAAGTTTACGACTCATTTAGAGGCCAAGAAAGATGAAAGCAAAGATATTGGCTACTCTAGCTTTACTAACAACAGTATCTCTAGCATCTCCAGTAAAAGCCGAAAATTCCGATCGCGTCCAACAGTTATTAGCAACCAGAGCCTGTGCAAATTGTGACCTATCGGGAGCTGACTTAAGAGGTGCTCACTTAATTGGTGCTGATTTGAGAAATGCTAACTTGCAGGGAGCTATCCTGGTTAATGCCAACTTAGAAGGTGCTGATTTAACAGGAGCTAACCTAAAAGGAGCCAATTTGACAGGAGCTTTTGTCAATGGCACAAGCTTAAATGATGCTAACCTTGCTAATGCTAATTTCAGTGCAGCCAAGTTATATAGCGTTGATGTAGCTGGTGCCAATCTGACAGGCGTCAACCTAACTAGAGCTGAAGTATTTAATACTAGCATCAACGTTGGCGGAGAATAAGTATAAAATTACGTTTAATATGAACTACCACGTCCTCATCTTTGAATAGGGCGTGGTAGTTCATTTAAGGACAACTTGTACGGCTAAAGATAAAACTCTGAATAATGCGATAACACAAATATATCGAAGACTAATCCCTCATCCTTCATCCCTCATCCTTCCAAATGACTCAAGCCCTACCAAAACAAGTAACCTTCGATGAATTCATCGCCTGGTATCCAGAGAATTCAGAGTACCGCTACGAACTTCATGACGGAGTAATTGTCCAGATGCCTAAACCGACTGGCAAACATTCTGAGGTAGCGGGTTTTATCGCACTGAAGACAGGAATTGAAATCGAACGTCTCGATTTGCCCTACTTCATCCCTAAAGAATGTGTTGTCAAACCAGACAATGAGAAGTCTGGCTATGAACCAGATACAATCATTTTGGACAGACAAGCCATAAAAAATGAACCTAGATGGGAAAAAGATTCAACCATTACTCAGGGGAGTTCTGTCAAACTAATCGTTGAAGTTGTCAGCACCAACTGGCAAGATGACTACTTGACTAAGCTCGCGGAATACGAAAAACTTGGTATCTCTGAATACTGGATTGTTGACTATTTAGGTCTAGGAGGTAGACGATACATCGGCAATCCAAAACAGCCTACTATGACGGTCTATGAGCTTGTTGAGGGCGAGTATTCGGTAAAACAGTTCAGGGGTTCTGACCGTATCGAATCACCAACGTTCAACGAGCTCTCCTTGACAGCACAACAAATCTTTCAAGCTGGACAATGAGCTAGAGCAATTAAAGAGGGTAATGGGTAATAGGGAAAAAGTTAGACATTGCCCATTACCCATTCATTACTAAACTCCTAAGTATCCGGTGTAGCCATTAAGTGAAATGGTATTAGACCGTTGCAGGTTCAGCTGGTTTTGATTCCCACACGTCGTTAGTTTCGGTGTCAACTTGCTGTTCTTGAGAAGTTTCTAAGACCGCAGCAGACTCAACCAAATTGAGCTTAACTACACGATTCTTCGCTGATTCTACCTTGGGCAGGGTCAGCGTTAGGATACCATTGGTGAAGTCAGCTTGAACCTGATCATTTTTGACAGCTACTGGCAGAGGAATCACTCGACCAAACTTGCCGTAACGGAATTCGGAACGGAAGAAGCCTTTCTCTTCGGCTTTCTTTTCGTAGCGATGCTCACCAGTAATAGCAACGGCGTCGCGAGTCACGCGGACATCTAAATCCTTGCCTTCGATGCCAGGAATCTCAGCCCGTAGAATTACATGGTCATCTGTATCTTGCAGTTCAATTGCAGGCTTCCAAGTCGTTTGATGATTGCGAGTTAATCCAGACATATCGTCGAACATTTGATCCATTTGACGGTGTAATGTTTCCAGTTCTTGGAACGGTTGCCAACGAATCAGAGCCATGTGTGAATTACCTCCCTTTGGTTTTGTTGCTCGACATTTGCTTCACACTTCTCTATGATGCCGAGGCTCAAACCTATAGTCAGTGCGGGAAACCGCAATTCCATAGTGGGATTTTCCAGCATTCGGTTAACCGTACTAGCACACCACCAATTGATATAGCTTCTGGTTAAGGAGTTTGAAGTTCTGTAACCTCTTGTCTATGGGTGTAAAAGCCCTGCGGTAAACTAGCCCTTGATCCTGAGTTTCACGCACAAGTGGAGAACTCTCGTTTGGAGCCGTTATTAAATGTCTCATAGCGTCAAAATTTACGATACCTGCATTGGTTGCACTCAATGCGTTCGGGCTTGCCCAACAGACGTCCTGGAGATGGTTCCTTGGGATGGCTGTAAAGCAGGTCAAATTGCCTCATCCCCTCGCACGGAAGACTGTGTAGGTTGCAAGCGTTGCGAAACTGCCTGTCCCACAGACTTTCTGAGCATCCGGGTTTACCTAGGGGCAGAAACCACCCGCAGCATGGGTTTGGCTTACTAACCAGTTGGTCAAAACCTTTCGCTTTTTGCAGTTGTGGTATTGCTATAGCAATCATTCATAAGATCCATTTGGGTACAGATAAAAGGAGGCAACAAATATGCCTCCTCTTTTTTTTGAAGTCGTAGAGACCTATCTAGAAAATAGGGAGTCGGGAGTCGGGAGTCGGGAGTGGGGGAAGAAATTTTTTCATTTTGCCAGTGGTGAGCTTCCGTTCATGGTCTGTCTGGTTAAACTTAAAGCTTCTTGACGTCTCATCAAGAGCCAAGTAGCTTGTAAAGCATGGTGTGTGAACAGGAGTGATGTGGTAAATGTGCGGAATAGTAGGCTATATCGGCACTCAAGCGGCTACGGATATTTTGATGGCAGGGTTAGAGAAACTGGAGTATCGGGGCTATGATTCTGCTGGAATTGCTACGGTGTTGGAAGGTGATATCCACTGCGTCAGGGCAAAGGGCAAACTCTACAACCTGCGTGAAAAGCTAGAACGGGAAGTTAACCCATCTCAAATTGGCATAGGACATACTCGCTGGGCAACTCATGGTAAGCCAGAAGAGTATAATGCTCATCCTCATATGGATGCCGCTAAGCGTGTGGCGGTGGTGCAGAACGGAATTATTGAAAACTATCGCGAGTTGCGAGAGGAATTAAAGGAGCGAGGTCATAAATTTAGCTCTGATACTGATACTGAGGTGATTCCTCATTTAATTGCTGAGTTTTTGCCGAATCCTCCGGTTCATAATCCTCAGCCTCCAACTCCTTTTCTAGAGGCTGTGTTGTATGCGGTGAATAAACTTAAAGGGGCATTTGCGATCGCAGTCATTTGCGCTGATTATCCCGATGAACTGATCGTCGCACGACAACAAGCTCCTTTAGCGATCGGCTTTGGTCAAGGAGAATTTTTCTGTGCCTCTGATACACCAGCACTGGTACCCCATACTACCGCTGTGCTGACGCTAGAGAACGGAGAACTAGCACGGCTGACTCCTCTAGGTGTTGAAGTCTACAATTTTGAGGGCGCTCGCCTCAAGAAAGTACCTCGCACTCTCAGTTGGAATCCTGTATTGGTAGAAAAACAGGGATTCCGGCACTTTATGCTCAAGGAAATCTACGAGCAACCAGGAGTAGTGCGAACTTGTTTAGAGACTTACCTAAATGACAAGTGGGACGCAGGTGACGCCACTCAATCCCCGATTAATTTGAGCTTACCGCCAGAACTGTACGCTGATTTAGAACAGATTCAAATCCTCGCTTGTGGCACCAGTTGGCACGCGGGTTTAGTGGGGAAATACTTACTAGAACAGCTAGCAGGAATTCCGACAATCGTGCAGTATGCCTCAGAGTTTCGCTATGCACCCGCGCCGTTAACGGCAAATACGCTGACGATTGGGGTTACTCAGTCGGGAGAAACTGCCGATACGCTAGCCGCACTGGAGATGGAAAAGCGGCGACGTTTTGGTCAAATTCCTAAGTTTGAGGCGCGACTATTGGGGATTACCAATCGCCCGGAAAGTTCTTTAACTCAACTAGTTGATCAGATTATCGACACCCATGCGGGAATCGAAATAGGCGTTGCAGCTACCAAAACTTTTGTCAGCCAGCTGATGGCATTCTACTGTTTAGCTGTGGATTTAGCATGGCGGCGTCAGACGGTGACTGCAACTCGCTTAGAAGAAATATTAGTGGGTTTGCGGCAGCTACCAGCGCAGATTGAGTTGGTTTTGGAGAGTCAGGAACGATATATCGAGGAATTAGCGCATAACTTTGCTGAAACTCAAGATTTTATCTTTTTGGGACGTGGGATTAATTTTCCAATTGCTTTGGAAGGGGCGTTGAAACTGAAGGAAATTAGTTATATTCACGCGGAAGGGTATCCCGCAGGGGAAATGAAGCACGGACCGATCGCACTGTTGGATGCTAAAGTTCCGGTAGTGGCGATCGCCATGCCTGGTAATGTCTACGAAAAAGTCCTCTCCAATGCTCAAGAAGCCAAAGCCCGTGATGCTCGTTTGATTGGTGTGACGCCGATGAATGACCAAGAGGCAGCTGAAACATTTGATGACTTGTTGCCAGTGCCCGTGGTTGAAGAATTGCTCTCACCCATTCTTGCTGTTATTCCCTTGCAGCTGTTGGCCTATCACATTGCGGCACGGCGAGGCTTGGATGTTGATCAGCCGAGAAATCTGGCAAAATCAGTGACAGTCGAATAGCTGTTATGTAAAAGGCGATAATTGGCAAAACATACACCCTCCCTCATGTCTTGGGTGCATAATCTCAGGACTTTGATGTAGTTTAAATTGGCGATCGCGCCAAAGATGGGCTGGATTATCCTAGAACACCAACAGGTTTGATGATCGCTTCTACTGATATGTTTGAGGCGATCGCTTTCTTGAGAGCAATCCTTTTCATTAGTGTTGGCGACAATCTTGCTCTCCTAGAGGACAACGCCCTTCAACAAAGTGCTCAATCTTCAGTTGATTGGAAGTTCAACTTGCCTCAACCAACTAAGCTTGTCCCAGTATCCACGCTGAAAGCGAATTTTCCCATCTATGACATGAAAGAAGCCACAGCCTCTCAAGGTATATTTTTTACCTCCTGTGCCTAATTCTCCCTCACCTCCAAGGAATGTTCCACCACCAGACCACTCTAGAATCGCCCACTCTCCATCCTCAAATAAGTTCTCAATGTGGGTATAAGTGTCTGGTGTTGAACGGAAGAAGTTAATGAAATCCTCATGAATGGCGTTCTTTCCCTCAAGAGGAGTTTCATTAGCAACCTGAATGTTGATAGCATCTTCATGGTAAAGTGCGGCGGCAGCACCTGCATCGTGGACGTTCAGAGCGTCTACCCATAAACTGATGACTTGCTTTGGTGTTTTCATGCGTACTTCTTTAAAACCTAACTAAGGCGATTCTCAGTTGCATATACCACATTTTAAGGGCACGATAATACCCTTGCCCCTACAAAAGCTGTGTTAAATATTATTTAGAATCGTTATATTAGGTATCCATTGCTACTCACGGGCGATAGTTTGAACCCTGTTTCAGTTGCAGTTAATCGGGTATAAAAATCATTTTGAAAGTAGGTTTAGATACTGATGTTTGTAAGTCACTTCAGCTACCTATCTACACAGTAAAATCTGACTTTGCCACCAGTAATTATCGTGAATTGCGAACAGTGTTTGGTGCTAACCAATACTTAAATGTAACTGGATCGCCCTCAGCTACCCAGCCTTCTACTTGACCATTATTAACTTTCCACCACACGTAGTTGCCTACGCATTCTGGACCCTCTAAAACCTCAAAGCTGCTGCGAGGAGTTAGAAAACCAACACTCTGGCTTTCGATACGCGGTTGCCTGCGGAGGCGGAGGTTAACCGTCGCGACAGAATGCCCTCTCATCCCAACTTTTAGGCGCGGAATGGTGTAGCCAGCTGAAGCACCTCGGAAGCAAGAAGGGCGCTTATTAAAATCAACTAGCTTCATCTGTACGATTAAAGTTTGCAGACGAGTTTTACCACAAGGCTCAGCACTTTGACAATCATTAACTCGGACTTTTTCATAAACTAAATTCACTTTTTTGTTTAAGAAAGTGTTTTTGTTTTGACAGATTTCAAAGGTTGCACCAACACCTTGATGTTTAATCCCGTTTTCATCTACTAACGTGACGTAACACATGAGATCGCCATTGACCATGGCTGCAACTGTTGCGACTTTAGGTTGTGCAGTTGAATTTCCAGACTGAGCAATAGCGGGACTAGCAAAAAAGCCAAGAGTAGATGTGGCGAATAAAGAAACAGACAAACTTAAAATAGAAAACTGGAAGGACATTTTTCTAGTTTTATTAACCTGAGTTTAGGTTTCTATTATGGTGTAAACACCAACAACAAACAACAAATAACAAACAACAAATAACAAATAACTCTTGCATCCCACAAACGGCGAGTTGTGAGATGAGTTAATCACTACGTACTACTAGACGGCATTCATTCAAAAGTCGGTTGAGATTTTCTACAGCTTTAAAGGGATTTCTGAGTCTGATTGCAGCAGCGATCGCAGCTTCATAAGGATTTCTGCCTGTTCTTCTGACAGAGGCGATCGCAGCTTTATTAGATAATCCTCGACCACTCACCAGCCATGCAGCTAACACATGACCCGTTCGCCCAATGCCGCCAGAGCAATGCACCACGACTTTCTCGGACTGTCTATCAGCTTTTGCTAAGAAGGGCAATATTTTCGCTGTAAGCGTTTCCAGGTCAGACAAATGAAAATCTTCAATCGGTGCCCAGCACACCTGAGAATTGCCAAATTCCTGTTGGTAAGTTCCGAGAAGATTGGAGTAACGAGCGAGTTGGTCATCGGCAAGAAGGCAACATACCCGCTGAATACCTTGGCGTTTCATAAATTCAACCCAGTCCTTTACTTCGTGATTGAAGTATCCGGGTCTAGAAGCTCCAAATACTATTGGCTCATTCTCCGATGCCGCAGCAAATTTGTACATTGACTCCCGACTCCCGACTCCCGACTCCCGACTCCCGACTCTCTATTTTCAAGTTAGATATGACCGACAAACCTTTG
>DALYIW010000029.1:18953-29007 GCA_031970155.1 Coleofasciculaceae cyanobacterium CTOTU46601
TCGCTATCATCCCTCATCCCTCATCCCTCATCCTTTCAAAGGTCAAAGCAAAGATCTCTCGCTATCTACAAGTGGTGTAATTATTAGTGCTGCTGCTTCTTCTGGTGCCTGAGCAACTAATCGATGTTTGTGAAAGAAGAAGTAGAGAGTCGCCACAACTAAGATAATCGCAACACCCCAGATACTAGGTCGGTAGGTAGGCACAGAGCAACAAGCAACCAGGGCAAAAATGGCTAAGGCAGCCCCAATAGCTGCTCCCCAAATTCCCAAGGGGCTTTCGTAGGGTCTTGGTAGATCGGGACGAGTGAACTTGAGCTTGATGTAGCTGAGCAGGGTAAGAATATAAGAAAGTACTGCCCCGAAAACTGACATATTCAAAATCACTGCATCCACTGGAATCACGGCATTTACTGTGTCGTTGCTGGCGTCAACCAGCATTACACAGATCAATCCGATTAATGTACCTAGAAGTAATGCCCTGTAAGGAGTATTGTTTTTGCTAGTGATAGAAATCCAGCGTGGTATGTACCCAGCACGAGAAAGAGAGAAAAGTATGCGCCCATAGCCGTAGATCTGAGTTGGTAAACTAGCCCCTAAACCAAGAGTTATTGCGATCGCTGCCACCAGGGTACTAGTAGAACCCTTACCAAAGTAAGCCTCTAACCCATCTCCTAGTGGTACACTTGAATTACCAATTACAGCAGCGCCACCACCGACACCAGAGTTCAGCACCAAGGTAAAAACTGAAAGAATAATCAGGGTGAACATACCTGATATCAGTGCTGTAGGCATATTCCTAGGCACGTCCTGGGTTTCTTCATTCGCCAATGGCAGTATCTCGATCGCCAGGTAAAACCAGATACCATAAGGAACTGCGGCAAAAACACCTTGCCAGCCTTTCGGTAGCCAGCTTTCCATTTGCCCTGGATCGGCAGGAACGTTGAATAGTAGTGCAGGGTCGAAAACACCCGATGCCAGCATACTTACATAAAATGTCCCTAACACTAGAATCGCTAACAGAGTCAGGAAAAGGCTAACCTTGAAAGTCAGTTCCGTACTATGAATTGTGATCGCTACGAAAATACTGTAAGCCAGCAGCCACACAAAGTACCCTGGCAGGGCAGGCATCAAAGGCTTTAGGTAATTGCTCATACCGGAAACGAGGGCGGCAGTTGCCATTACATACTCAATCGTGACAACTACACCGCACATAAAACCCCAAAAAGGACCCAAGGCGTTGCGAGTGAAAGAGTACAAGCCACCTGTATGAGGTAGTGCTGCTGACAATTCAGCCAGAGAGTAAACCATGCATAGATACATGATCGCCATCAGGAAAGTTGCGATCGCCAAACCCCAGAAACCGCCTGCGATTAAACCATAATTCCAACCATAGAAATCACCGGAGATAACCGCACCGACACCTAAACCCCATAACAGGAACCAACCAGCTTTTCCTTTCAGTCGCCGCTGCCTTAGATAACTTTCGTGGACAGCTTCGTATGAAACAATACCTTCAGACTTTTGCCTGGACATATCTAATTCTCAACTCGTTACTTTTGAGTTCGCTACCCCAGGACTTACAAACAAACTTTACAGGTAGGATTAACAATTTACCTGTAAACCATACCTGTAGTGTGTCAGTCGCTAAATTATATAAGTCATGAGGCTGTTGCGATCGTCACTAAAGCGGTTAAATCGCTCGATATTATCGTTTTGAGGCGCACCCAGTATCGAGTAACCGTAAAAGCCAATGCTCTATTAATAGTTTCATAGTTCTAGCACTAGTGCCGGAAAAAACCTTCAGTAAAGCGAAAAGTTTATAGAAACTTTAATCACTTTTCCTGCCTCCTCCTGCACTTATTCAAAATCCGCTAATTACTTCTGACCAAACTTAATAGTATTAGGACTTACGCAAATTTCCTGTTGAATGGCCCTATGTAGAGGAGAACGGCCGTTCACCCCTACTATCTGTGGTATCCATGGGTAAGTCCTGAGTATGCTAACCATCCCTCCGCCCGCAGCCGCGAGCATCACTCCCACCAGAACCCGAAGAGTCACTTTGCGTACAACTGCTATCTGACGCCAGAGTTAACGAATGTGGTTGAATTGAATCGGACTGGTGTAACTGTAATGCGCGATACTCAACCTTCGGAAAGTTAATTGCCAAAGCAGCAACGAAGAAAGCAGCTAGCGGAATAGAGGTGTAGATGTGCATTTTGGAAGTCCTAGTCAGAGTGTATAAATCACTGATTCCGACTTCCAAAGGGAGTATCAGTCAAAAAATCCCAAAAATGACAATCTAGTAGAAGCCAGTGTTTCCTCTGAGATCTCTAATCCATCAATAAGTAATAGTTGCGTTTGATAAGAGATTGACCTTGACACTTAAAAAACTGACCTATATTAATGTGACAAATAGTTACTTTTCTGAAAGCGATCGCGTCTTGACGAAAAAAGCCTAAAGTATCAAGGATGTTAGTGCTGCGTCGGCGCTGTAGTCAGGAGGTGACGCCAGAATGAACACAATGTCAGTACATGCCTCGCCCCTAATCGCCCCACAAAAGTAGAGACCTTCCGCCAAAACGTCTTAAGAATGGGAATTGAAAGACTCTTTACGTAAATCTTGTTTCAAATAAAGATTTTGACTTGGGTAGGGAATTTCTATTCCTTCTTCTCGATAACGCTTGTGCAATTTTTTAATGAATTCGTGTTTAACAAGGCGTTGATCGAGAAACTCCATAACCCGAAGAAATACAGCCAAACTAATGTGAAAATCATTGAATTCCTGAAACCGGAGAAACGGTTCAAATTCAGGAACACCACCTGTAACTGTTTGCATTACTTCCCTAGCCACCTCGATGGTAACTCGTTCGACTTCTTCAAGATCGCTATCGTAACTCACACCAACTGGAACCTGTATAGTTATTTCTCTGCTCGGTAAATGAAAATTCTTGAAAATGGCAGAAGCTAACTTGTTATTAGGCACTATAATTGTATTATTTGAAATTTCTTTGATGGCTGTATTTCTCCAGTTAATATCAGTTACATAACCTTCTTCGCTAGTTGCTAATCTTACATAGTCACCGGTTCTGACTTGACGAGAAATAATTAAATGTAACCCAGCGAATAAATTAGAGAGAGTATCTTGAAAGGCTAAACCAACAACTAAACCACTAATTCCCAAAGTGGCTAAAATAGGTGTAATAGAAATCCCTAAGAATTGTAGGATTATTAAAATACCAAAAGTAGTAACTGCTATTTTGACAAGATTGGAAAGTAAGGAAGCAGAAAGACCTTCTATTCTCTGACTATATAGAGTCATTAAACCAGCAGCGATTTTGCCTATGATGAGCGTAACTGTATAAAGGAAAATAGCCGTCAAGATTTTTACAAAAATCCCTGCAACTGTAGGAGCGAGGGGCATAGTCAGCGCCGCACCATAAAGTCCTGCCAGAAAAAGCCAAAAACTTGGCATTTTATCTAGAGCTTTTAAAATTAATTCATTTCCAATAAATGGGTTTTTGTCAATGAATTGCTTCAGTCTCTTGAAAAAAGCTTTTTCAACTATTTTTCCAACAAACCACCCAATTAAGATTAGAGCAATTGGGATAATCCATTGCAATAATTTAAGATATTGATTCATTTTATTACTGTAGGTAGATTAGCAGCGCTACTTATATAGCGATAATTTTACAAAAATCAGCAGGCAATAGAGAAAGTAAGTTTTACAATAAAAAGGTTTGAATGTTTAAGTTCTTCAACAACTAACATTGGCAATTTATATATACTTACTTAGTGACTCTATTGGCATCGGATGCCGCCTATTTTGGGAAGTCTGTAGTGTGAGCATCTGGCCGATGTACACACCAGTGAGCCAGATACTCACACTACTAAAGTAGATGGGCAATAAGTGGACGTAGTGTTTGCATATATGCTGACAGGGTGAACTGTAAGAGAAAACAGTGATATTACGGAATTTTTGATCATCCTGGCAGCTGTTCTTTAAGCTTTTCAAGATTGTCGGGTGTCAGGTTGAGCTTGATCTCTAGTTGTTTCTGGTTATCTCGGAGAGTAAGGATGTAGTTTTCACCAGCACCGATACCTTCCCATTGGGGATTGGTAATTTCAATTTTCTGATAGATGATTTCTGGTGTACTGACACGGATGACAAGTTCTTTTTGAGATAGAGGATAGATGTAGAGTTGCTGACTATGCTGATGAAGTTCAAGTTTGCGGGGAGTGGTGCTGCGTTGTTGTTCGGTGTCGGGTTTTTGCCAATAGAGGGTAATACCTCGAATTTGAGGTGTTTGTAGCGTGAATACTTCGTCAAACCGTTGAGGTTCCCAGTCAAGTTCGTTGACATCGCCTGTCTGGGGAATTAGTCGCTGTCGCCAAGCAATTTTTTTGTCGTTGAGGTTTGTCCACCATTGCTGGATAATGGCAAAGTTTTGACCGTTTTCGGGATTATCGCTGTTTTGCTGCCAGATGATTGTTGGTTGCATCTTGTGAGTTCCCTAAGTACGATTCACGGATAGTGTAGCAAGGTGCGATCGCGTTCATCGCTTTGTTTAACCAAAGAAGGGAGTAGGGAGTAGGGAATCGGGAGTAGGGGAAAGACTAGAAATACCCTACTTCTAGTTGAGAATATGCCCCCGGATTCATCCGTGTACAAGAAAGCACTCAATGGTGTGGAGAGCGTCGGACTGATTACACTAGGTCTCGATATCAAATCCCCTAAATTTATAGATGAGGATTCCCTACTCCCTACTCCCTACTCCCTACTCCCTACTCCCTACTCCCTCTTTAAGCCTAGGCTTAGCCTTACCTGTAGGGTAGCGCGCCTCAGCCTCTGATTGACGCCACCTCAGTTAAATCTATAGGGTAAGAGTGATGCAGTTTATAGATAAAAACATCTCTTCGTCCATGCACCCAGTTTAAAATCTGGATAAACGCGATCGCAGGGATTAATTCAGCAGATGCTCAGTCAGATTTGGCAATGGTTAAAGGGATTGTTTCAGCGTCTGTTTGGAGGTACGACTCCTAGAGGCGGTCGCTCATCATACAGAAGCAGTCAACCCGCTTACTCTACACAAGAGGATACCCCTGCACCTAGGCCATTGGAAGATTCAGATTACGAGTATCTGTTCCGACAGTTACTCGAAGGGGTGGCCCATAGCTGGCAACAAGACCGAGTTTTACGGTGGTTTGAGAAACTCAAAGGACGCATCACCTATGGAGAATGGGTAGCGTGGCTGCGTCGCTTTGGGGAGAGAGTACTAGCGTCACCAGCACCCAATAATGAGTTAGCTACACGGTTGGTGCTGCTAGGTGAGATGATGCTATCTGTGCCGTCCATACAGGAAATTGGAGGAGTGGCATACGACATCGGCAGACAACTACTCAGCAGAGAGACAGGTGGAGCAGTATGGGAGTATGAAGGACCCGATGCTAATGCTACAGAGTTCTCAGTTCCTTTTGTCTCTCCCGATCAAGCAGGAGAACCAATTCAGCCAGAAGAGGCAGAACTTGAAGCGATTACGCTAGATGAGTTGTTGGTGAGAATGCAGCAAGACCCCAATTTACTTCAGGTGATTGCCCAGCAGTTCGGACTGGAGACCAATGACCCACAAATGATTATTCAGGAAGTTATTAATCAACTGGCTGTTGCCAATCAAGGGGCTACAGAGGAGGCAGAAACCTGGTTTACCCAAGCTATTCAGGAACACCAAGCAGGGGACTTAGAACAAGCGATCGCGTCTTATGACAAAGTTCTAGAAATGAGACCAGACGCCTACCAAGCTTGGTTTAACCGAGGCAATGTGCTGGTTCAATTAGGACGATTTGAAGAAGCGATCGCCTCTTTCGACAAAACCCTAGAATTTCAACCCGATTTACATGAAGCTTGGGACCACCGAGGCGATGCACTCTCTAGTTTAGGGCGATTCGATGAAGCCAGTGCTAGCTACGCAAAAGCTAAAGAACTCGAAACCAATTAGCTGGTTTTCAAAATTTTGAGTGTTGAGTGTTGAGTTTTGAGTTAACCCCCATAGGCGAGATGCCTACCCCACAAGAAAAAATTACTATCAGTGGGATGGATCGAACAGCTCGTCTAAACTATTTTTGCAACAGACCCCATGAACGGGAGTACACAACGAAAAGATGAAAGTCTCTTCACTCCCGACTTCCGACTCCCGACTCCCGACTCCCTATTTTCAAGACAACAGGACTTACGCACGGACACAACATATAGTAGGGGTGAACGGCCGTTCACCCTTACATATAGCGGTTCAAAAGAAAATTTGCGTAAGTCCTGGACAAGTCTATTGTGCAGATAAGATGCACAACCGCTTACACTGAACGCATATTGCCAATTCATCCCAGATGGACTGCTTGCCATGCCTTCGCCGTTTCCGGGAATGGATCCGTATCTGGAGCAACCTGTATTTTGGTCGTCGTTTCACAGTCGTATTATTGTGGCGATTGCCGATGCGATCGAGGCAATGCTTGACCCGCAGTATTACGTGGAAGTTGAAACCCGTACCTACTACAGTGATGACGACAACAGCGTCTTGATTGGAATTCCTGATGCGATCGTGGTTTCGTCGCCACCAAGCGATCCAACAGTTGATCATCCTACTTCTGGTGAATCGACAGTTGCCGTGCAACAGCGTCCCCAACAAGTGACAGTGCCTGTTCCTCTTGAAGTCAACGAACGCTACTTGGAGATTCGAGAGGTGACGACGGGGACAGTGATTACAGCCATTGAGGTGCTTTCGCCCAAAAACAAGCGAACTGGTAAAGGGAGGATTGCTGATGAAGAAAAACGAAGTGCTGTACTGGGCAGTCTAACCCATCTAATAGAATTAGATTTACTCCGCAGCGGAGAACCAATGGCGATGAAGGGAAGTGTTCCGGCAACGGCATATCGCATTCTCATCAGTCGTAGTACCCGACGTCCTGTTGCAGATCTCTACGGTTTCACTGTGCGAGAATCGCTACCAACTTTTCCGGTTCCCTTGAAGAGGGGGGAGCAAGAGCTTTTCTTACCACTTCAACAAGTGTTTGATGGGGTATATGACCGTTCTCGCTACCAATCCCGGATTGACTATCGTCAGCCACCTCCACCACCTCCGTTATCAGACATAGACCAGCAGTGGCTTGATGTGCTGCTTGCGCCTTTGAGAGGAGACTAAGCGATTTCTTCATGAATTAAGAATTACGGTTTTCCTATAAGTTGCTCACACAGAAAATTGCCAACAGTAGAATGCACCTGAAGGGCATTTCTACCCTATGCTAAATGTGGGAAACTTTACGGAATGTTCGTTGGCGATCGCATCTCCCCTCTAAAGCAATTCCACTCCGACTTAACTACTTCCAGATTAATTAAGAATTAACCCTTTCTTAGAAACGACACATTACAAACTCGGTACAATACGGCTAAATAAAAACCTTTTTCAACTCCTCCTACTGCTGGACAGCTTTTACTATTCCGAACCAACCCTAATAAATGGAAACTTTAGATACAATTACCCTCAAAGCCTTCGTCGCGGCCTTAATGCGGCTGGATGATTCTCTCCCCAAAGATGTGCAGAATCAGCTCAACGAAATTGCTCAGGAATTCCTCACAGATGTCTCCAAACTTCATACCCTAGCTAAAGATTATTCACCGTTGACTCAGGAGTATATGGACGCTCGTCTAGCTTTGCAAAAAGATGGTGAGCGATTTCGAGCTGACCCAGCCGATCCAGATTACTCAGCTGAGATTAGTAATGATACAATCCTTAGTTTCGCGATTGAAGTTTTCAAGGCAGATGACTCTGTAAATTTTGTCAAAAAGAAAGCGCAAGAATCAAGTGTACTTGGACATATTTTGTTTCGGCTGCGACGCCAGACCAGTTTTATGGTAATAAATTCTCAGTATCTACCCAAAGAAGAATTGTGGCTCTGGCAAGATTCTACAGCTTGGGCAGCGCTGGAACGCGGACTACGACAAGCTGCGGCGAGAGACGCTCACTACCTAGGTTCATTTGCTCAGTATGCAGATTTAGATATAGATGACTAGTGGAATTCAGGCTGGAATTTTCAACAGAAGCCAGAGAAGCATTTTTTCTGCTAAATAAAACTGACCTTAAGAAGTATCGAAAGGTTCAGAAAATTTTGGGGTTAATGGAAAGTAATCTGCGTCATCCCAGCCTGAAAACTCACAAGTACGCATCTCTCGCAGGTCCCGCAGGAGAGGAGATATTTGAAGCGTATGTTGAGAATAAAACTCCTGGTGCCTTTAGAATATTTTGGTATTACGGGCCAGGTAAAAGCGTTGTAACAATTTTTGCGATCGCACACCACCCCTAATTGTCTTAGTCGTGCCAAAAATTCTGTATATTAAGTTGTGACCTACACCGCTGAGGCAGGCTAACTTTTTCCATTTTTAAAAAATGCCTGAACAAACCCAACTAATCCACCCAACCCTTGACCTATTTCTCTATGATCTGCGAGAAGGGTTAGGACAAGATACGCAGAAAATTGACGAAAACCGTACACTGTTCTGGCAAAGAATCTATAACAACTCCCAGAACAATTCATCGGGTTCAAAAATCCAAGATGAAACTTTCTTAGCCAAAGTTCAAGAAGTAGAACAATTAGAGTCTAGCTTTATCGAATTACTGGGTTCGGATATTGTCAAGCATTTCGAGCGTCCTCTAGAAGGCTACTACTATCCTGTTCAAATTGAAGATACTTACGCTCTTCATGTTGACTGCTCTGGTGTCTATGTAGATGGCATAAGACAGTCTAACTATAAACCTCAACCTCTTGAAAACCTGCGGAGCATACAAGCAGAAATTATCTCTCATATCAATAAGCAACCAGGCACAGTTGGTCAAACTTGGATGATGTGGGGTCAACTGATAGATGCTCATCAAAATCCTACACAAGTTGCCCTGGAATGCTACAAACAGCTAGCGCCTGAACCTCACAACTGGCAAAGAGATTTAAAATCACAAGGACAATTTTTAGGAGCAACAGTATTTGAATTGTGGCGTTCTCCTTCAGATTGGTCAGACCAAGAGAGCTTGGTGGAAAACTATCATCTCTTAATTTGGCTGTTTCCTCCTAACAAATCAATTAAATCAGTTGTAGATAGCATTACTGGAATTTACGTAGACTTAATTCACTTGTTTTGTTATAGAAACAAAGTGCTATGGGCATACTGTCAAAGTTGCCAACTGAAAACAGAACTTAACGCGGACTCAATTTCAATTCAAAATACGATTCGTGATGTTAGTCAGCTAACTCAGCAGAAAAAACCTAGCGAGTCGCAAATGAAGCAACTACGGGAAGTTCTCACAAATACTCTTACTCTACTTTCACGCTATGTCCTAAATTTAGGAGACCTCAAAAATCAAGGTCGAACGATTGAGATTAACATTGACAACTACACCAAACGACTGAGAGCGATCGCACAAGTTGAACAAGGCAGTAATTTGCAGTTTCTGGCAGAGTTTAGTGAATTTGCTAAGACAAAGTATCTGCAACAGGTAGAACTAGATCATGCCAACCTTGGCTTTAGCTTAACTGTGCTAGAAAATCTAATTCGGACAGTTGAGGGCATTACTGGAACCTATCAGACACAAAGCGATCGCTCATTAAATAGCACCATAGCCGCCGCTAGTGTTGGACTGACAACCAGTGCTGTCTTAGCAACTACTGCGATCGCCAGCAGCATACTCATCGCCCAGCCCTCTCAAAGCAAAAATGTTGTCTCTTTCCAAGCTACCGCTTTTGGGACTAGCGTAATTGTCGGTGCGATTACTGGTTTAATTGCCTGGAGAATATTGCGCCACTAATCGCCGTCTCCTTTGCATCATTACCATTGGGCAGTTCACAATAGACCTTTTGCACGCAATAACTAGGACGGGCAAGATGCCCATCCCACTCATAGTGATTTTTTTTGTGGGGTAGGCGTCGAGTCTGCCCGATAAATTGATGAAAAAGACTTTTGCAAGAGACACCATGAAAGTCTCTTTCCCCGACTCCCGACTCCCGACTCCCGACTCCC
>DALYIW010000029.1:29050-44748 GCA_031970155.1 Coleofasciculaceae cyanobacterium CTOTU46601
ATGGACTTGCCAATTATCTACCACCCTAATTACGTCGCACCTATCCCAGAGGGGCATCGTTTCCCCATGCCTAAATTTGGGAAACTCTATCAGATGCTGATTGGCGATCGCATTGCCAACCCAAATCAATTTCACAGCCCCAAACCTCCACCCACAGAATGGATCGAACTAGTCCACACCCCCGAATACATCCAAGGCTATTGTGAAGGCACCCTCGATCCCAAAGCTCAGCGACGTATCGGTTTACCATGGAGTCAAGATCTAGTCAATCGTACCTGCACAGCTGTAGGCGGCACTATCCTCACTGCCCAACTGGCACTTAAGTATGGCTTAGCCTGCAACACCGCAGGGGGCACCCATCATACTTTTCCTAGTTATGGTTCAGGTTTTTGTATCTTTAACGACCTCGCCATTGCTACTCGTGTGCTTCAACAACTAGGACTTGCTCAGAAAATTCTGATCCTCGACCTCGATGTCCATCAAGGAGACGGCACTGCCTTTATTTTCCAGGATGACCCAAGTGTTTTCACCTTCTCCATGCACTGCGAAGTCAACTTCCCTGGAACTAAACAAAAAAGTGACCTAGATGTTCCTCTGCCAATTGGGATGGATGATGATGCTTACCTACAAACTCTGGCACAGTATCTCCCTGACTTACTCAGTGAAGTTCAGCCCAATTTAGTCCTCTACGATGCAGGAGTTGACCCTCACGCAGGCGATCGCTTAGGCAAATTAGCCCTTACAGATACAGGTCTTTACCGCCGCGAAATGCAAGTTTTGAGTACCTGTGTCACCGCCGGCTATCCCGTCGCTAGCGTGATTGGTGGAGGCTATGCTGATGATCTCGAAGCCCTCACCTACCGACACTCTTTGCTCCATCGCGCCGCTAGTGAAGTCTACCGCCAGTACCGACTTTAATGCCAAACTATTGACGGAGGTGTTCTTTTGTCTACCTCGATACATTTTTAGACGTACCCTGTATATTTAACCCCTCCTTCCTATTCAAGAAATCAGAGGAAACATCGTGCTTCTATCCAAAGGCTTTGAAGTTGAAATGTATACTGGTACGCCCCAAGGAGACATTGTTGGTCTTTCCGACAAGATTGTGGCGTCCTTAGATGGATTCGTGCGAGAACCAGATAGCCGTAATGTGGAATATACGACCGCACCGTTATATGGCTATGACCGTTTATTGTGTGCCTTGGTGCGTCCTAGGCAAAAGCTCAGAGCTTATTTGAGGCGTTTGGGAGACTATACTCTGATTCCGGGAAGTACCTTATCTTTGGAGGAAAGCGATCGCTTCTACCGTTCCGATCCGAATAATCCCTACCACGACTACATTGAGCAAACCTACGGCACCAAAGTCGTTACAGCTAGTATCCATATCAACATTGGCATCAGCGAACCAGAACTACTAATGCGGGCAATTCGCCTGGTGCGCTTAGAAGCCCCTCTCTACCTCGCCCTCAGTGCTTCTTCCCCCTTTCTCAAAGGGCAGCCTACTGGTTATCACTCTACCCGTTGGGGACTCTTCCCCAAAACTCCTGCTGATGTTCCCTTGTTTGAAAGCCACACTCACTTTATCCGTTGGACTCAAGAGCAACTCAAAGCAGGTACGATGCAAAATGTCCGTCATCTGTGGTCTTCGGTGCGACCAAATGGCGATCGCCGTCCCTACAATCTCAACCGTCTTGAACTCAGAATTTGCGACTTGATCGCCGATCCGATCGCCCTGCTAGGTATCACAGCCTTGCTCGAAGCACGTCTGTTGCAGCTCATTAATGATCCTAGCCTCGATCCCCTAGAACTCAGTACGTTATCAGCAGCTACCCGCGCCCAAGACTTAGTGGAGTTAGCCAATGCCAACGAAGACGCTGCTGCCTGTCAGAGTCTCGACGCCACACTGCGGCATTGGCAGGATGGCCGGAAAATTTTGGCACGAGATTGGATTGAGGAAATCTATCAAGAAGTTTGGCCAATTGCGAAAAAAGGCAGCTTCAGTTGTTTCCTCTCACCAGTCAAGAAAATTCTGCGAGAAGGAAACACGGCTCAACAGTGGCTAAAACTACACGCCAGTGGTTTTGACAGTCGTAGCGTTATGGTGCAAGCGATTCAAGCCCTAGCTGAACAAGAACAGGAACTAGAAGACAAATTGTGCCAGCCGTTGGTCGCCTAACCTTTCTCAAAATGAGGGAGTAGGGAGTAGGGAGTAGTGAGTAGGGAATAGGTATTGCCACAATTAAATTTAAGGGATTTGATATCTACACCAAGTCATTCCCTACTCTCTGCCTGGCTATTTCTGTCGATGCCCGACTCCCGACTCCCGACTCCCGACTCCCAACTTCCAACTCCCGACTCCCGACTCCCAACTCCCAACTCCCGACTCCCATCCCGACTCCCGACTCCCTACAAAAAGAACTCATCTCAGTAATAATACGGAGTTGATGGTTTACAAATCAAAATATCTAATCAATTTTTGGTGATTGTAGTGTATTAGTAAAACATATATAACCTCTGTCTTTAGGTAGAGATCTAAACGCAAAGATAGAAGTTTTTCGAGGGGGATAAATCTATGAAGCACGTCTCATGGTCAGGGTTGTCCTAATTCACCCGCAAATTCCGCCCAATAGCGGCAATATTGCCCGAACTTGCGCGGCTACGGGTACTGAATTGCATTTAGTTGGGCCATTGGGCTTTGAAATTAGCGATCGCTACCTAAAACGAGCAGGACTAGACTATTGGCCCTACGTCAACCTTCACTACCATGACTCACTTGATGCCTTTGAAGCTGTTCATCGAGAGCTTGGTGGGCGATGCATTGGTTTCAGTGCTGCTGGAAAATACAGTTATGTTCAGTTTCAGTTTCAAGTCGATGACTGGTTGTTGTTTGGCAGCGAAACCAATGGCCTGCCATCCCATGTTTTAGAAGCTTGTGACGCTACTGTCTATATTCCGATGACTCAGCCAGGAGTTCGGAGTTTGAATCTTTCCGTCAGTGCTGCTGTTGGTTTATTTGAGGCGCGGCGTCAGTTGGGTTATTTGGAATAAGTCCCGTTTCACTCTCAACCTCAGTTTTTCCCTCTCCTTGGCTGTGGATTATTTAAATATCACTTTGGAGTACTATTTCGCTTAATCTGATTGAACTTTCCCAATTAACGATTTAATCAAGTTAACTCAATCGTGCGAGACAACCTTATCTCCTTATCTAGTAAAACTATATTTATATATGCATATAAATATATTTAATAAATTTGAGATTTAAAACTACGCAGCATCTAACTTCATCACTTATGTTGCTCATTTATTTCTGTCCAAAGAATTATTGACAGCTGATTCAGATAGTAGGCTACCTATGAATTTGGACGAGTACTAAATCTCTGTAATGCTCTCCAGAAGGGCAATTCACAAATTATTCACATTTAAAAACTACAGTAGTGGAGCAGTAACGCTAATAGGGAAATCAACGTGATGTTATAAGAAATTTCTATAAAAAATCTGCCGATTAGCCAGGAACTGACTGATAGATTTTTATCATCCTAAATTGGTGGAGGGAAAGTGTTTAAATTGCCTAACAGCAAGGAAAATAAAGCTTTTACAAAAGTTTACAGGTAGGGGATGGCTAGCCAAAAAAGGGTTGAAGCTGTACGATCCTACGGTTGTTGTCTTACCCAAGGGTAGCGTAAAGTTCCGTCTGGGTTCAGTGAGTTGTTAAACTATGCGGTTGCAGGATATTCGGAAATGAGCAGGATTGATCAAACATCCTTGAGTTTTGTTTTAATCTCTAGTCTTCTTCCGGAGGAAAGCTTGCCCGGTAAGTATGTTCTATGCAGCAAGCCTTGGCAACAGCCGTACCAATATCAACCGTGTCTCTTGTCAGAATATTCATTGCAAGAGGCACCCAGCTATTGCTTCTTTAAGGGTGGATTGAGCAGTTGCCGTCAAGCACAAAGTTTTACCGGGTCAGTCAACAGGTCTAAATCAAAAAAAGCAACTTGTCTAAATCGAAAAAGCAAGGTACTCTTGCCTAAGTATGCTTACTGTATGTGATCTAGATCACAATTAGAGGCGAGATGCCTCATTGACTGGTAAAAAAAATTCAGGAACTGTTAAGCGCTCGTCACACACCAGGAGGTCGTTTTTGAAACGAACATTTACGCAGAAGGTTAAACAAGTTCCAACCTGTGCAGCAGACTCAATAAATATGTTGTTGAAGCTTTATGTTGGGAAGCATTCGGTTAGTGCACCAATGCCGCCTGAGGTAAATCGTAGGGCTTGCACCTCTGCCGCCATGATCGGATTGGCAATCTCAATGAGTGCCACTGGCTTGTTGCTAGCTCAACAAAGCGATGAAGCTATGGCTGTTGAGCCAGTAGCAGCAGAGCCAAATTCCCCCACTTCTGCTAGTGAGCAAAGTGCAAGTGTCTCTCAGACATCAGCAGGAGATCTAGGGGAAGCGAATGCGACAGCCCCTAGAGTACAGAAGCTAGCGCCCGTAATCGAACACAAGGTGAAGCAAGGGGAAACCCTTTGGGGACTGTCCAAGTCTTATGAGATACAACCGGAAGCGATCGCAGCATCGAATAAAATCAAACCGAGTGTTGATCTTCCGGTTGGACAAAAGCTAAAAATTCCCTCAGTGAACGGTATTGTTCACGAAGTAAAAACAGGGGAAACGGTCGAAACGTTATCAAAGTCTTATGGTGTGAAGCCGACCCAGTTGCAGGCATCTGCGGCAGTATCAGAATCGGGTCAGCTGAAAACGGGTGAGTCTGTCACGGTTGCTGGCAATGTCAATGACCTATTAAAGGCAAAGCAAGACGTTGCTCTTAACAGCTTAAAAGAGAAGCGGAACCGCTTAAATGACAGTCTGGCGGAGTTGAGGTCTGAGGAGTCAATCAATCTATCTGAATCAAAAACGGCGCAAACCCAGGAAATATCAGCGGTTCCACAGCTGACCCCTGTTACTGTACCGTCTGGGAGTTTTAACTCTCAGGAGCAACTAGCCAAAACACCACAACCAGTGGCAAGCGTACCTACCAGTTCAGTGGTAGTACCAGTACCCACTCCAGAAGTGGCACTCTCACCAGCCGTGGAAAAGAGTCCGGTAGGGTCATCGCTGTCGTCGGTGGTCATTCCGGTACCCACTCCAGAAGTGGCACTCTCACCAACGGTGACAAAGAGTCCGGCAAGACAATCGCTGTCGTCGGTAGTCATTCCGGTACCCACTCCAGAAGTGGCACTCTCACCAACGGTGACAAAGAGTCCGGCAGGACAATCGCTGTCGTCGGTGGTCATTCCAGTACCCACTCCAGAAGTCGCTTTCTCACCGACAGTTGAAAAGAAAGCGCAAACTGTTCCCAGTCTACCGATTGCTCCAGCTACTCCTCTGGAAAATGCAGCCAAACCACAAGCGCCACAGCCAGTGGTGATGCAACCCTTCGTCGCAGCAACTGACGCCAGTGTCTACCAAGTGAAACCCGGTGATACGGTAGAAGCGATCGCTCGTCGGAATGGTTTATCTAGCGATGCAGTAATTCAGGCAAATGGGTTAAGTAATCCCAACCTACTTCGCATCAATCAACAACTAAAAATTCCAAAAACTCAGTCTTCTAGAAACGCTACTCCAACCGTAGCCCTGCTTCCCGGTATCAAACCCAACAACTCGGCGTCTAGTCAACAGCCGCGAGTAGTGTCAACACCAACTCTTGCTCCATCTACTTTCTCCGATCAAGTCAAGCCGGTTGTGCAGACAGAGCAATTGTCTCAACCAATCTCTGTTCCCCGTGCAGTTTTGGCACAATCCACCGTTGTGAGTAGTGCCTCACCCAAGCCAACCGTTGTAGTTGATACTCAATCGAGTCAGTCAGCCAAACCTGAGCAAAATCCCTATATTGATCAATTGAGGGCTGATATCCTCAGGATGCGGCAAGAATATCAGCAGCACAAAGATGGCGCTCCAGCCAGTACGGCGACAACGATTGCGGTTCCTTCCGTGACAACGCCAGCGGCCTCGGGCTTGAATAACGGGACTACATCTTCTAGGATCAATCCGGATTTCAATCCTAAGCAGCCTAACGAAACTTTAAATGCAGGTCTTGATAGGCGGCGACAACCACAGCCAATGCAACAAGGTCCGATTACCATTGAAGTTCCTCCACCTGAGGCCGGACCATCAGGACGACCAGATTTAATGGCCACAGCTCCAGCACCAGCAGATACCTATAACCCAGCAGTGCGGACGCCAATTGGACAAAGAGTTTCTCCTGAACTGCCCCCCCTCTCATCACCAGACAGGTACCTACCCGGTAGCCCTAGTCAGTTGAGTAACCTCATTTGGCCAACCAAAGGTGTCCTGACCTCAGGTTATGGTTGGCGCTGGGGACGGATGCACAGAGGGATTGATATTGCAGCACCCATCGGCACACCTGTTGTTGCAGCAGCCCCTGGTGTTGTTGTTAGCGCTGGTTGGAATTCTGGTGGCTACGGCAATTTAGTGGAAATTCAACATCCTGATGGTAGTGTGACAGTTTATGCTCACAACAATCGGATTTTGGTACGTCGTGGTCAAGAGGTTGCACAGGGAGAACAAATCTCTGAAATGGGCAGCACGGGTCGCAGCACAGGGCCACACTGTCACTTTGAGATTCATCCACCTGGACGAGGAGCTGTTAACCCTATTGCCTTTTTGCCCAGGCGGTAGTTTAGGATTCTCACCAAGTAAGTGCGTCTTGGGGGGAGCCAAACGGCTCCCTACCCAGCCACTCAAAAGGTGGCAATTAGTTAGGTCAATGTGTTAAAGTATTAAAGCTGTAAAAAAGCTTGGCTCAGTAGCTCAGTGGTTAGAGCAGGGGACTCATAAGCCCAAGGTCGCAGGTTCAAATCCCGCCTGAGCCATTTCTAAAAAGCCCTGTAAATCAAGCATTTCAGAGATTAGTAGGCTCCATAAGCTGGTGTAAGCATGGGTTGATACTAGGTTTGACTATTGATTTTGACTATGAATTGACTATGATAGTTAGACCCAATTCTTTCATAGTCATACCAAGATTAGAGTCATGAACGTACAACACAAAGCTCCTAAGGGTTCGGTTGGGCTAGAGTCTTTCCAAGGTAGGTTACGCTTGCGTCTTCCACGGCAAATGTATAGCGGCAAGCAAAAGTACCTCACACTTGGCTTAGCTGACTCGCCAGAAAATCGTAAGTCCGCAGAATTAAAAGCACGTCAAATTGAGCTAGATCTGATTACGGGCGATTTTGACCCCACATTAGCTAAGTACAGACTTCAGACTCATCTAATTCTGGTAAAGCCTGTAGAAAGCCCACAGAAGGAACTGAAACTAGCTGAACTGTGGGATCGGTACACGCAGTTCAAATCGAGCCAGTTAGAAGAGACGACAATCTTACGGGATTATGGGAAAATCCAAAAGCGGATTCTGAAGCTGCCCACACACAACATCAGTGAGGCAGGAGAAATTAGGGACTATCTACTCAAAACCTATTCTGCGGAAGTTGCCAAGCGGACGCTGAAGCAGTTTAATGCTTGCTGTAACTGGGCTGTACGTTCTAGGCTACTTGACTCTAACCCGTTCGACGGTATGGCAAGTGAGATCAAGTCTGAAAAAGCTAGTACAACGTCTCGGATGTCATTCACTAGGGAAGAACGAGATGCCATTATCCAGGCTTTTGAGAATGACACCTACTCATCCAAGTTTGCTCCAGTCCCTCACTCATACTATGCCCCATATGTCAAGTTTTTGTTTCTTACAGGTGCGCGTCCTGAAGAAGCGATCGCCTTAAAGTGGAAACATATCAAAAATAACCGTATTGTTTTCTGTGAAGCAGTCGCTACAGACCTAAAAATCAGGAAGTCTACTAAGACTCACGAAACTAGAACATTTCCCATTAATACTCAGTTACAGGCTATCTTGGATGAGATAAAGCCAGATGAGGTTAGCTCTGAAACCTTAGTCTTTCCTGCCAGAAGTGGTAAAGAGATAGATGCTCATAACTTCATAAATCGGGTTTGGAAACCAGTGGTAGAAAATTTGGTGAAGGATGGGAAAGTTAAGCAATATTTACCACAATATAATTGCCGTCACACCTTTATCACTATGACCTTAGAAGCTGGTGTAACTAGTGTACAAGTAGCCAAATGGGCAGGAAATTCACCAGAGATAATTATGAAACACTACGCGGGTACTACTCGACAAGTGCAAGTACCTGAGTTGTAAGTTTAAAGCCTCGCTTAAGCCAGGCCTAACACTTTCCGCAACAGCGCTTGGTCTTCTAAATTGGCTTGAAAGCGACCATGTTCAATGTCCCGAATCCAGCTCTGGCTTTTACCTGTCATCTGAGCCAACTCTCTCTGGCTGAACCCAAGACTTTTTCTCAGGCTCATAATCTCCTCACCAGCAAGCGCTACCTGAGTCTTTGGCTTTTTCTGGCGTTTGGCGGTTTGCTGTTTCTTCTTTTCAGCTTCAACTGACGGTTGATTCCATTCTGCTGGGAGTTCAAACCTCGAAATTCGGGCATTCATTAACCGATTCCACTTGCCACGAGGCCCGGAGTCCGTCAACCTAGTGTCGCTCGAACCATCTTTCATCCAGAATTCTAGCGCTGCCTCTGCATCATCTGGAATATTAACTAACTTTGCCCATAGAGGCTGAATCTCTGGTGGGTAGGTGATGGGGTCAAATACAGGTTTGAGTCCATAATGACTGAGAACTTCCAGGTCACTTTCAAAGGTTCGCAGTAACCGCTTCCGTTCTTCTCGCTGTGCACAGGCAACATTGACTTTCTCCTCTCCGTAGGCGACGCGCAGTAGAGTCGCTACGGTGATGCGCTGTTCCCTGCCCATTTTGGTTTTAAACAGCAACCACAGCATCATCCGGGCAGCTCCTTCATGTTGCTGCCAGATGCTCATTACTGTGCTTAAAAGGGTTTTGGGCAGGCTGCCGTATTGGTAAAAAGCCGTTCCTTCCTTACAGCCTCGCTTGTTTAAGAAATGCTGTGCCCAAAGACCAGCTTTGACTCGAAAAGTCAGACCAACCAGATGTTTACACCCTTGATCGTCTTCCTGAAAGTGGTATTCAGTCGATACTAGGTGCCACAAGCGGCTTTCCTCAACTGAAAATGCTCTTACTTTGCCTTGCTGAGGCCAGTCAATGGTAGTTGTGACTTTGCAAGGTTGTTGAGCGATGTCTTTCATCAGGATGAGCTTGGTTAGTTTGCTTAAATCTCTGCGCTTTTCTAACCCCAGATATTCCTCAATTTGCTGATCGTTGATGATAAATTCTTGCTCCCAAGGCTTATCTACAGCAGTGGCGTGCGCTGCATAGATTAGATGCATACAAGCGGCTCTAATATCGAGCGTCTCAATAGCATAAACTGCTGTTTCGCCTTCTAGTGCTACGGATGGATCTGGATCTATTGTGTCTGTAATTCGGAATGCGATCGCACCTCGTCCTTGATTTACTTGTCGCTGATAACTAAGTTTTCCTTCATCGTCTGTATCCCATGAACGTGATTGTCGCTGTGCCAGAAGGTTGCAAAGTTCCCACATCACGATCGCAGATGCAAACGGGTTACTCTTCCCATTTGAAAATAGATCTGGGCTTGTAGCCGTTCTAGCATCGATTTTACATCTACCCTTTTTTGCCTGTAAGGGAGCAGGAGAGTTGATGGGACAGTAAATGACACACTGAGGTTCAGGATAATGACCCGCGCAGTTATTACAAAGCGTCGGGTCGATCCAGTATTGTTCGTTCTCTATTCTGATGGCACCCGTTGGACATAGGGGGCGGCAGCTATCACAGCCAAAACAACGGCTAGTAATTGTATAAGTCATGACTTTACGTTGTTACTTCTAAGGTTGAGCAGGCCAGCCCAAGTCTCCTGTACTTGTCTCTTTTACTGACTATTAGACCTCTTGCACGCAATAGCTAGGATGGGATCTTCTGCCCCTCCCACACGAACAAATGACTCTTGTGGGGTAGGCGTCCTGCCTTTCCTTGAATTTGATGAAAAGGAATGCCAGCAAGAGGTCTATTGAACACCCTAAACTTGCAGCAAATACCAACTCCGATTACCTCACACTTTACTCTTCTTCAGGCTTTGTTACCTTTCTTAAAGGTTTATTGCCTTTCTTGAGATTGTCCTCTCAACTCCTTCAATGTTTAATTTGATTGACTTGAGACTACTCACTTAGCTTTTATTAAAACTCTTTTTACTTAAAAAGTATTTACATTTTTGTTCAGATTGAGCGCTTCAAGATTTTCTTAATCTTTCTGACAATATTTGTTCATAGTGAGCATTTTAAAAATTGAACTTAGTAATTGTTTTTACAGTTGATGTTGATTGACAGATGTTAGGGAATTTAGCCAATTATTTAAGACTGTGTAACAAGAGATTTTTTTCATATAAACAACAATGTTTAAAAGGTTTGAGCTAATTAATTTATATTTTTATGTGCCTTCAACTACTGAATGAAGATTTTCGATTATTTTTTTATTTTTCCATAGAATTTTTTTGAAAAAGATTATCAGCAGGCGAGAAAACTCTGGTATGATTTACGAAGATTCCTCATCAGGTATTCATCTAGGATGTTAATTGCAATTAGTTGACTTGGGATGAGGCTCTATTCTTTACAGCACGCATATTACAGAGATTAGAGGATTTAATGAATCCAGGTTTCAGAGATATAGGCTTCTCAAATCAGCTGTAAAAATCATTCTCAATTAAGTTCAAACAAGAGAGGTGTAAACCCAATGAAAAATTAATTGAATTTCAAAAAACTCATAATTTATTAACTAGTTAGAGAGCAGATTGTAATCGAATTCGGGTAAAAATAAGATTAGTCTGTTAGAAAGACAGTTGTACCACAAACCAAAGGAGATTCAATCATGGCTCAACTAACTGGATTAACTATTGGAAATAAACCTTGGACCCCTAAATTCGTTCAAGAAATCAACTACGGAACATGCCTCGGCTGTGCCAGATGCATGAAAGTATGTGGTCGGAATGTTCTGGCATTGATGGCGATGAACGAAGAAGGTGAATTTGTGGAGGATGAGGACGAAGAAGAAAGCGAACGCAAGGTGATGACGATCGCCAATTTAGAAAACTGTATTGGCTGTGAAGCTTGTGCCAAAATTTGCCCCAAGAAGTGCTACACCCATGGTGCACACGAGCTGAATTAAGGTTTTGTTGGTTCGTCAAATTCACGTCGCCGCTTCTCAACAAGTTGTTCTTTGTAATCGCTTGAGAGTAAAAATCGACCTGGCTTGCAGGCGATCGCCTTCAGTACCGAGCAAAACGCGATCGCTTAGGGAAAAAACTAACTTAGCTTTCCAATAGATGGGACATCAGCATTCTCAAGCTCAAAGACTTCTAGGTTTATCGCCCGACATCTATACGGCAAAAAAGCCAGAAGTTCAGAATAAACAAAGCCGATTAGGTAAAGGGTGAGCCAGCCGCAAAATTTAGCTAGCTCCCCCCTCTACCTTAAGCACTCGTTAGGACTACCAACAACAGTGGTGTCTAACCAGCTTTCCTTTCTTTGAAATAGGCGACTCCTCCACGGAAAAAAGGGCGAGGTTCTCGCAAGGAGATACATCATGAAACAAATTCCAGTCTCACTCTGGACTCTAGTGGCTGGCATCTTAGTCACACTCGTCAGCCTCTGGTATGGTCAACATAACGGTTTACTGCCAGTGCAGGCCTCTGCACAAGCGCCTCTAGTAGACGACTTTTTCAATGTCATGGTTACCATTGGCACCGCCCTGTTTTTGGTGGTGGAGGGAACCATACTGATTTTTGTCATTAAATATCGTCAGCGTCCTGGAGACAATACTGACGGAGTGCCCGTTGAAGGCAACTTTTCCCTAGAAATTTTTTGGACGGCGATTCCATCGATCATTGTGATTGGACTGGGAATCTACAGCGTTGAGGTTTATCGAGACATGGGAGGCTTTGAGCCTGGTGGGCATCACATGATGGCTCATGTCCATTCCACCTCGAACGTTGCTCATGGGCCAGGAAGTGCGATCGCAGCTCCCATGATTGCAGAATCATCGGAGACGGAACCTGCTCAAGCCGCAACCAAAGCCGCAGCACCAATTAGTCCTAGTATCGGTATTGGAGCTACCCCACAAGAGGGCAGCAAACCAGCAGATTTAGTAGTCAACGTCACAGGAATTCAGTTTGCTTGGCTGTTTAATTATCCCGATAGTGGTGTTACTGCTGGGGAATTGCACATTCCTGTTGGGAAAGATGTACAAATCAATCTCTCGGCTACTGATGTAATTCACTCATTCTGGGTGCCTCAGTTCCGCCTTAAGCAAGACGCCATTCCAGGACAGCCAACCGAGTTACGATTCGTCGCTACTAAGACGGGTGAGTATCCTATCGTTTGTGCTGAACTTTGTGGTGGCTACCACGGTGGTATGAGGTCTACTGTAGTTGTCCATACTCAGGAAGACTACGATAGCTGGCTTCAGGAAAACCGCGTTGCTCAGGCAAAACAGCTCAATCAATCCGTTGCAGTTAACCCAGCTGATTTATCAACATCAGAGTTTCTCGCTCCTTATGCCAAAGAAATCGGGATTGGATCAGAAACTCTATCTCAACTTCACCCAGCTCATCACTAGTAAGGCGGGTTTATCAACCCAATCTGCATTCCACGGACATCTTGTTATTACCAGTTTTGCTGAATGTTGCTACACTTTAACCCCCTTAGGGCGTGTTTTCAAACTACTCCGTCAGATCCCCCTCGCATCCCCCTTAAAAAGGGGGACTAAGAGTCCTGATCCTCTTTTTTGGGAACTAAAAGTCCTGCTCCCCCCTATTTGGAGACTAAGAGTCTTGCTCCCTCCTTTTTAAGGCCGGAGCTCATACGAGGAGCTGGGGAGGATCTCTGGGGTGAAAAAACAAGCCCTATCCCCTGAATTTATGGGGGAAGTTAAGGGAGAAACAAGAAAAGTTTTTGTAGCAAGCATTTAAAAAATTGGTATTAACTCAGCTCTTACCTGACGTTACTTGTCACAAGAATTACTTATGACACAGACACAAATACCACGGGATACATCACCACAGGTAAAGACCGTTTCTCACAGCTCGCATCCGACGGCATGGAAATGGTACGACTACTTCACGTTCAACGTTGACCATAAGGTGATTGGCATTCAATACCTGGTCACATCGTTTGTCTTCTACTTAATTGGCGGTTTGATGGCTGTGGTCATGCGTAGCGAACTGTATACGCCAGACCCAGATTTACTCGACCCCAATCTCTACAATGCTTTCATGACCAATCACGGGACGATCATGATCTTTTTGTGGATCGTACCTGCGGCGATTGGTGGATTTGGGAACTATCTAGTGCCCTTGATGGTAGGCGCTAGAGATATGGCGTTTCCGAAGCTAAACGCGATCGCTTTTTGGGTGAATCCACCTGCTGGTGCGCTGATTCTCGGTAGTTTCATCTTCGGAGGAGCGCAAGCGGGTTGGACATCCTATCCGCCCTTGAGCCTGATTACTAATAATATCGGGCAGTCGATGTGGATTTTGGCGATCGTGTTAGTCGGAACTTCCTCAATTTTGGGTTCGGTGAACTTTGTTGCCACCATCCTCAAGATGAAGATTCCTAGCATGAGATGGGATCAGCTTCCCTTGTTCTGCTGGGCAACTCTGGCAACCTCGGTATTAGCACTGGTTTCAACCCCTGTGTTGGCAGCAGGATTGGTGTTGCTGTTGTTTGATATTAACTTTGGCACCTCTTTCTTTAAGCCAGATGCAGGCGGTAACGTTGTCATTTACCAGCATTTGTTCTGGTTCTATTCTCACCCGGCAGTTTATCTAATGATTCTGCCTATCTTCGGCATCATGTCCGAGGTTATCCCAGTTCATGCCCGTAAGCCGATTTTTGGTTATAAAGCGATCGCCTATTCCAGCTTAGCGATCTGCGTTGTTGGTCTGTTCGTCTGGGTACACCACATGTTTACCAGCGGCACACCTCCTTGGATGCGGATGTTCTTCACTATCTCCACCCTGATTGTTGCTGTCCCAACAGGTGTCAAGATTTTTGGTTGGGTTGCGACTCTCTGGGGCGGCAAAATCCGCTTCACCAGTGCAATGCTATTTGCGATCGGCTTATTGTCCATGTTTGTCCTGGGCGGATTAAGCGGAGTCACGATGGGAACCGCCCCTTTCGACGTTCACGTTCACGACACGTACTATGTAGTCGCCCACTTCCACTACGTTCTATTTGGTGGTTCCGTGTTTGGTTTGTATGCCGGAATCTACCACTGGTTCCCCAAAATGACTGGGCGCATGATGAACGAAACCTGGGGACGCGTTCACTTTGGACTGACCTTTATTGGCACCAATCTTACCTTCTTACCCATGCATGAATTGGGTTTGCAAGGAATGCCTCGACGGGTGGCAATGTACGACCCTCAATTTACCCCGCTCAACCATATTGCTACTTACGGTGCTTTTCTGTTGGGACTATCGGTAATTCCGTTCTTCATCAACATCGTCTGGAGTTGGATGTACGGACCGGAAGCTGGTGATAACCCTTGGAACGCATTAAGTCTGGAGTGGACAACTGCATCACCACCTGCGATCGAAAACTGGGAAGTGTTGCCAGTTGCAACTCACGGTCCCTACGACTACGGCATCTATGGTCACGAGGATGTGGAAGTAAACCCATCTGCCCAAATAACGGGTGAACCTGTAGTCGTTCCTAAGGGACATGGGTAATGGGTAATGGGTAAAAGGTTGCGGGTTTGCTGGTTAGAACTTTCAACCTTTAACCCTCCAACCTTTAACCTTCCAATCTTCAACCTTCTGACCAGTTACCAACAATCGATCACTAAGATATTGGAGAGTTATGCAAGGTTCAACAATTAACGCACCTGAGAATATTCTCAACTCCTCTGTACCTCCAGCAACTTCGGCAACCAGTGAAGCTCATCACGAAGAGCATCATGATTTACGAGTCTTCGGGCTTTTGACATTTCTGGCTTCTGAATCCCTAATGTTTGGAGGGTTTTTTGCCGCCTACTTGCTCTATAAAGGTGGAGCAGAGGTTTGGCCTCCAGAAGGAACAGAAGTTGAGCTATTAGTGCCTGCGATTAACACAATAATTCTGGTTTCCAGTAGCTTTGTCATCCACCTGGGCGATACAGCAATCAAAAAGAATGATGTCTCAGGACTACGCCTTTGGTATGCAGTCACAGCGCTGATGGGCGCTATTTTCCTAGCCGGTCAGGTTTATGAGTACAAGACTCTAGGCTATGGTCTGACTACTAATGTGTTTTCCAACTGTTTTTACCTGATGACAGGTTTCCACGGGTTGCACGTTTTCGTGGGGTTGCTGCTCATCTTGGGTGTGTTGTGGCGATCGCGCCGACAAGGCCATTATTCTACTACCAAGCACACTGGTGTAGAAATGGCAGAAATTTACTGGCACTTCGTAGACATCATCTGGATTGTTTTGTTTACACTGCTGTACATTCTCACCCTGTTTTAATATCTCCCCACGCCAACTGTTTATCAATTGGCGTGGGCTTTTAATTATCTGATTACTAGCAAAAATCTAAAATTTGTTGATGTCGTTAGTTGAAACTGGGCAAACAACTAGTTGCAAATATATTTATTTATTAGTATTAGATCTGTATTCAACCAATTTATTTATTATT
>DALYIW010000029.1:44816-45044 GCA_031970155.1 Coleofasciculaceae cyanobacterium CTOTU46601
GAACAGTAAAATGTCCTAACTTTAATGCGTAGTGCTATACGTGAGCAAGATGCTCACACTACAAATTTCTAATAAATAGGAGGCACTCGCAGTCAAACGCATAACATCAATATCCATTTATAGCGGCAACAGATACTTAGGGAGACAGGTAATAGGTAGTAGCTAACTTCTTCCCTATTACCCATTACCCATTACCCATTACCCATTACCCATTACCCATTACCCATT
>DALYIW010000030.1:0-316 GCA_031970155.1 Coleofasciculaceae cyanobacterium CTOTU46601
CCTGCTCCCCCTGCCTCCCCATGCCCCCCCTGCTCTTGCTATCTCGTCCAATATGTAGAATTTTGCTATGCTGGCGCAAGCAACAATCACATCAGATGCTCCTCTAGTTGTGTAGCCTGTTGTTATATAGAAATTTTTAGTCCCCCAAAGCCGCGAACAACAGATGAATCCTCAAGAAAATCGAGACTACGATCGCAGACTTCAGGAGCTAGAGAATGAACTCGACAAAAACCGACCTCTGCAATCGGTCAACAATCCTCCTGGGCAACCCTTTGGCCGCCGTGTCAATCATTCTCAACCTGAGAAGTCGGTAGTC